>CAZTEP010000036.1:0-9198 GCA_964612325.1 uncultured Anaerolineaceae bacterium | reverse complement strand
CCGATCTGGGTTGACTGTAGCCGAAGCTGATTAAATCACCGTGTAATTCTTCCCTGAGGTTCCATGAGCCTTTGTCTTCGCGGTTGAGAATGCCAAGGTCGGCCTGACCCTGGAATCTTAGGATTCGTGTTTTTGCAGCGGTATAAGCACCCAACGTGCCATGTCGGTCGAGATGATTGGGGGTGATATTGAGCACCGCGGCGATGTGGGGTGAGCGAGTCATTAGCTCTAACTGGAAGCTGGAGAGTTCCATAATGGCGAGGTCATCTTCGTGCATTTCATCAACGTTGCTGATAAGTGGATTGCCGATATTACCACCTGTCCAGGCACGGTTTTTGTTGCTTTTCATGGCAAAGAAGTTTTCTGCCATTTTCCCGAGCAAAGTCGTGGTTGTGGTTTTACCCGCTGAACCGGTAATTCCAATGATTGGGCAGGGACAGGTCTCAACAAAAATCTGAGAATCGTTTGAAAGTTTGATTTGGCGTTGTTTTGCTTCTTTAATGATTGGAATAGTTAGGGGTACACCGCCTGAAACGCAAACCATATCGGTGTTGTCGAGTAATTCAAGGGGATGGCCACCAAAGTGTGTTCTGACGTTTGTTCCAGAAAAACTTTCTTTGATTTCTGTTAGCTCAGCATCAGAACGAGCATCCGTGAGGATGACTTTCGCGCCATGTTTATCAAGATAGCGCGAAGTGGCTAATCCCTGACGGGCAGCTCCGATAACGAGAACTTGTTTTGCTTTATATTTACTCATCATTTTCCAATAAAAGTCATGCTCAAGCCAATCATGGAGCCTATGAGCTGAATGAGCCAAAATCGCATCACGACTTGGTTTTCTTCCCAACCAATCATTTCAAAATGATGGTGGATGGGGGTTTTCTTAAAAACACGTTTGCCTTTGGTTGCTTTGAAATAAAGCACCTGGATGACGACTGAAAGTGTCTCAGCTGTAGGAATAATGGCTATCAGTGGTAGCCATATCCATTGACCGGTCATCAATGCGACAACTGCCAATGTGGCACCCAATGCCTGAGAGCCGGTATCACCCATTATCAATTGAGCAGGTTTAACGTTGAACCAGAGGTAACCTGCCAGGGCACCAACAAGGCAAAAACAGAAGCGAGCCAAGTAGACCTGACCTTGTGTCATGGCAACAATGCCATACACTCCAAAAGCAGTCAGTGAAATAATGCCGGCTAATCCATCAATACCATCAGTTAAGTTGACTGCATTAGCCATAGCTATGATGATAAAGGCAGCAATAAAGATATAAGGCCAGCCAATTTCAAGGTAGCCACCGGTTGTTGGCCAGATTATTTCGGGAACATGCAAAACTTCGCGTAGCAAGTAAGCAATAATTAAAGCAATTACAATTTGCAGAACCAGTTTCACTTTACTTGACATGCCAATGCCACGGCGTGGTCCGCGGATGCCTTCCCAGTCATCAATAGCACCGATGATTGCGAATCCCCACATACACGCTAAAGGAACGAGAACCGACAAACCAAATATGCGGGAGCCAAAAATTGTCACCGCGTTGAGAATGAGCGTGAGGAGGGTTGTTGGCAACAAAAACATGAATCCCCCCATGGTTGGGGTGTGCATTTTTGCGCGGTGGGAGCTTGGGAGATCATCAATACGAATAATTTTTCCAATGCCGAGTTGCTTAAGCAAACGGATGAAGGGATCTCCCCAAATGATTGTTAGTAAGAAGCTAATGCCACTAATTGCAATGGCAATGGTTGTACTTTCCATTAATTGACCTCCTCAAGTGCAGAAACAATCACCTCGAGATGCATACTGTGTGAGCTTTTCACCAAGGCGATATCACCTTTTCTTAAACTTGGTCGTAAGTGAGCGATGGCTTCATCTGTTGTGGCGAACCAATGAAGTTTTTCTTTATCGAAGTCAGTTTCTAAGACTGCCTCGCGAGTGATTTTGCTGCGTTCACCAACCAAGACGATTTCATCAGCGACCTCAGAAGCGCGTAAACCAACCCGACGGTGGCCTTCATGTTCATATTGGCCGAGTTCCAACATATCACCTAAAACGGCTACTTTTCGTCCGTCAAGGTCGTTTAATAAATTGAGCGCGGCCAGGGTAGAGTCTGGTGAGGCGTTATACGTATCGTCGATAATCAGCGCGCCTGTGATGGTTTTTGCTGTAACAACGCGTAATTGAAAGGGACTGTTTTTGAATGCATGGAAAATCCAGTCCCAACTAATACCCAAATTAATAGCTACAGCGGTGGCGCGCAGGATGGTGAAGACCGAATGGCGCCCAATGAGTGGGACGGTGAGATAGTATGACTCACCTTGGTAGTGCAGGCGACAGCGAATGCCATCAAAACCCTGGCTTTCAATTTCATCTGCCCAAAGATCAGCTTTAGGGTCTAAACCATAATAAAAGACGTGCGCTTTTGTTTTTGATGCCATGGCACGTACATATTCATCATCATAGTTAAGAATGGCTAAGCCGTGTGGAGCGGCTGGGAGTTCTTCGAGCAATTCCGCTTTTCCGGCAGCGATGTCATCGATTGAACCGGCTCTTTCAGCGTGGACGGTGCCGATGTTTGTGATTACACCAATGGTTGGTTTAGCGATATCACAAAGCAGTTTGATTTCACCGGCAACATAAAAACCCATCTCAAGTACGGCAACTTCATGCTCATCAGTCAGACTAAGCAAAGTGAGTGGCAGACCAATTTCATTATTGAGATTGCCCGGGGTCTTCAGCGTTAGTTTGCGGTGGGAAAGTACTGTGCTAATGAGGTCTTTTGTGGAAGATTTACCAACACTGCCTGTAATGCCAATTATGGGAATGTCGAATTGCGCTCGCCACCAGGTGGCGATGGTTTGTAGCGCTGTGAGCGTATCGTCAACCAATAAGCTGAATGGTGCTTCATTTGGCATGACTTCGTCTTTATTACTGATATCAATAATAGGGTAGTCTGATACGACACGGTTATTAATAAGCGCGATATATGCCCCATTATCGAAAGCCTGATCAACATAAAGATGACCATCTGTAAACTCGCCAGGAAGGGCGATGAAGAGGTTCCCTTCTTCGGCTTTGCGCGAGTCGATACATCCGCCTGAGATGGGAAAATCCGCATCGCTGACAGGGACCTGAGCATTGAGCGCTTCTAAGATATGTGAAAGGCATAACATATTAATCACTCTCCTAGACGAATAGCCTGAGTCGCTGGGATGTTGCCCAAGCGCACATTATCAGGTGGGATTTCTAAAAGGATGACCAGTTTTTCTACCACACGCGAGAAAATTGGTGCTGCGATTTGACTGCCCCAAATATCAAGCGTTGGTTCTTGCATCCAAACGTAAACGACAAACTGAGGGTCTTCTGAAGGTCCCCAACCAACAAAAGAGGTGTTGGTTAATGGGTTGGTGTAACCTCCATCGGATGCTATTTGACCAGTACCGGTTTTCCCAGCAAAGGTATAACCATCAATGTAGGCTTTTTCGTAGGATTCATCCATCAGGGTTTCAGTTAGCATCTCGGTTACTTTTCGCGCGGTATCAGCGGTGACTGGTGTGCCGGCTAAAACGGGATCAACTTCATAACGTTTGCCATCAATGATGACTGCTTTAACGACATGGGGCACGTACATTTTGCCTTCATTGGCTAAAGCGCCAACAGCCATTGCCATTTGAATTGGGGTGACGGACAAACCCTGACCAAAGGCGTTAGTCGCTAAATCAACTTCAGCCCATCCTCCTTTGCCAGGCACCTTTAGAGGAAAGTGTGTTTCACCACCCAAGTCGATTCCAGTCTTTTGGTCAAAACCAAAGGCTTTTAGATAGGCATAAAAGGTATCCGGTCCAATTTCTTCGGCCATCCATACCATGCAGGTATTCAGAGAGTGTCGCATACAATCGGTAATACTCACTTCGCCATAAGCGCCATAGTCCCAGTTGCGGATAGTATGACCACCAATCGTATACGTGCCTGGATCGTCATATATCTGGTCATAGGCTATGGCACCAGAATCAAGCGCGATGGCAACGGTAATGGTTTTAAAAACTGACCCCGGTTCATAAGGCTTACTAATGGTGGGGTTGAAAGGTTCGGGACTCGGGAATAATTCGCCATAATTCCAGTACTCATTGAGGTCAAGCCGCGGTGTGTTGGCCATAGCGATTATTTCGCCGTTTTTAGGGTTGTAGATGAGGATTGAACCGCCTTTTGCGCCAGACCATTCGATAGCGGCATCAAGTTCTTCCTCAGCCATGGCTTGAATTTCGCGTACGAAAGTTAATTCAAGGTCTGCGCCTGATGGGATATCTTCCAACATGGAAAGCACCTGAGGATTCATAACGATATCAACAATCTGAGGTGTTCCAGCAAGGAGGGTGTTGTAAGTTTCTTCAACGCCATAATAGCCAGTGCCTTCAGTGCGGTCCAAATATTTATAAAAACCAATGATGTTAGAAGCCGTGGTGGTTTCTGGATAACTGCGTTTATTGTGCGCGACCCATTCCAAACCAACCAAGCTGGGTCTTGTTTCTTTTCGGCCTAATTTCATGTCTTTGTATTTTTGAACCAGTGCTTGATATTGAAGAAACTGCTCGTGGGTTGCGAAACCATGAACCTGTCGGTAATAGGGATTGCCGTTGCCTGGTTTTGTTTGAGCTAATGTGAGCATTTGTTCGTAATCTAATCCCAAAATATCTGTGAGAGCTTGAGCAACGGTCTCTGGTTGGCGAATGGTGACAAGATCTAAACCAACTTCATAGGTAATTTCATTGCCAGCCAATAAGCGACCTCTCGCATCGTAGATGTTGCCCCGGTTGGGGTAGACGAGCTTGGTTTCAACTTCGTAAGCCTTGCTGTCTTCAAGGATGGCTTGGGCAACTTCCATGTTTTGGATATATATAAATTTAACGATGATTACACCTGCAGCTAAAGTGGCAAGGATTGCAATTATTGTGAAGCGCCAGCTTTTAAATTTCATGGCAACACCTCATTCTGGTTTTGCGGCGGTTGAGGAATATTTGTCCAAATCTTTTCGCGTAACCAATCCCAAAGTGAGCTTGTATACTCTGGCAACAAGAGGGGTTTTGGAGCTTCAGGAGCGGTAATTTCTTGGGTTTCATCGCGTATAGCAGGGTCGTAGCCGGGAACTTCAAGATAAATAGCTGTATGGGGGTTTACGGTGCGCATGTTTAATTCAGCGATACGTTCAGTTAGAGATCGTGAAGAGGAAATCTCAGCGAGTTTCGTTTGCAAATCGTTAATTTCTAATTTGCGGGTGTAAATTTCCTTTTCCAAAGATTGAATGCTTCGGCCAGAAGTGGCAGCCTGACCGCTGATATGCAGGTATAAGCCAGTGATGGTGGCAACAACCACCAAAATTGCCATGCTTACACCAACGATTTGAAGCTGGCGTCGCCATGGAGCTTGTTTATAGGCTGGAGGTGTGCTTGTTGTGCTCATACCTTAATATCAATGCAAAATTTGTGCCATTTATCTCTTTTCCGCGATTCTCAGTTTCGCGCTGCGACTTCGCGGATTGGTTTGTAATTCATCCTCAGATGCGGTAATCGGCCGTTTTGTGAGGATGTTGATTGTGGCAACATGGCCACAATCACAAAGCAGTCTTTCGGGTGGGCAAATGCAATCGGTGCTCTCTCGTTTGAAGACTTGTTTGACAATTCGGTCTTCCAGCGAATGAAAACTAATGATTGCTATGCGTCCATTTGTTTTTAAGTTTCTAATCAGGCTTGGTATTGCCTGGGCGATATTTTCGAGTTCATCATTCACCGCGATGCGGATGGCTTGAAAGGTGCGAGTAGCTGAGTCAACCTTGTCGTGGCTTTTACCTGCTGCTTTTCTTACAATTTCTGCCAGTTGAAAGGTGGTGTAGAGCGGTCTGGCTTGCATAATGGCTTTGGCAATGCGTCTGGCGTGTTTTTCCTCGCCATATTCCCAAATGATTTGGGATAAGCTGGCTTCATCAAGCGTGTTCACCAGGTCTGCGGCGCTTTGGCCTTTGTTGGGATCGAAACGCATGTCAAGTGGCGCATCGAACCTAAAAGAAAAACCACGCTCTGCCTGATCAAGCTGCATTGATGAAACGCCAAGGTCCATCACGATTCCGTCTACGCCATCCCAGCCTTCTTTTTGGAGAATGTCGCTTGCGTTCAGAAAAGAAGCCTGAATGACCCTGGCACGTCTGCCAAATGGTCTGAGCCTTTCCTCGGTCAAAGCAATTGCTGTAGGGTCAAGGTCTAAGGCAATGAGTTCAGTCTGGGGTGAGCTATGTAGTAATAAACCCTCAGAGTGACCTCCGGCTCCAGCTGTGCAATCCAAAAAGCGCCTGGCTTGCTTAGCAGTGAGGTATTGAATTGTCTCTTGATAAAGTACCGGGCGGTGCGGAGGTTGTTGCCCTTGCACCGCGTTCATTAAAATCCTCTAGTTGTAACGTTAATGTTGTTCCAGCGGTCTTGATTGGGATCTGGTTCCGAAAGGCCTTTTTCTTTATCATCTAACCTTTTCGGATCCCAAATTTCCATACAGTCTCCGACACCAACAATAACAGCTTGTCCCTCAATTCCAGCTAACTCCCGCAAGATAGCTGGTATGAGGATACGACCAGCAGAGTCATAAGTGAGTATAAAAGTGTTGCCAATAATATCGCGTTTGAAATCTCGCACATTCGGGTCAGTTATCGGCTTGCCAACGATAGACTGGACAAGATGTTTATAACCGTCTTTGGAATACCCCGCGAGGTTCTTATCAAAACCTTTGGTGATATACACAAGATCTTCGGGAGTGTGCTCCCGGAAGGTAGCTGGGATGGTCAAGCGTCCCTTCGCGTCTAAGTTGTGTGTATATCTTCCGCAAAACATTTGTTCTAATCTCTTTTTAATGGCCGAAGCGCTGGATTTCAGCGCTTCTACTGGTACGGTCTGACACTTTATGACACTTTATGACAAACTTTCCCACATTATAGTACTTGAATGATATAAAATCAAGGGTTTAATGGGATTTTGATGGGAAATCTACTGAATTTTGGGTGAAAATCGGGTGGAATTTTGGCTCAACGAATGAATTTTTTATTGGGAGGTGGTGAAGTGATTATTTCTCTTTTTGAAAGAGGAAAAGAGGATTTATTTGCGATATAATCGAACTGATGAGTCAGTTAGAAATACTAAATGATCGATATCAATTACAGTCCAAATTAGGCAGTGGGGGCATGGCCCATGTTTACCGTGCTATGGATCTGATGTTGCAGCGCAATGTGGCTCTGAAGATCCTGAAAGAGGATTATTCGTCCGATTTGGCCTTTAGAGAGCGTTTCAGACAGGAAGCGCGTTCTGCGGCGAACCTCTCACATCCCAACATCGTTACGGTGCATGATTTTGGCCTGGATCAAGGTCATCTTTTCATCGTTATGGAGTTTATTCCCGGCACAGATTTAAAATCGCTGATAAAAGAGCGTGGACGATTGAATGTGGATGAAGCACTTGAACTGATGATCCAGGCTTGCCAGGGTGTGGGTTATGCGCATCGGGCTGGTTTGGTGCACTGCGATATCAAACCGCACAACTTTTTGGTTACGCCCGATATGCTATTGAAAGTAACCGATTTTGGTATCGCGCGAGCGCTATCAACGATTTCAAAAGATGAGAAAAATGAGGTAGTGTGGGGTTCGCCACACTATTTCGCACCGGAGCAAGCCAGTGGGTTGCCACCTTCACCGTCAT
Source organism: uncultured Anaerolineaceae bacterium (assembly GCA_964612325.1). GTDB lineage: Bacteria > Chloroflexota > Anaerolineae > Anaerolineales > Anaerolineaceae > Mesolinea. The sequence continues at coordinate 1,468 of CAZTEP010000036.1, read as the reverse complement.
CGGATGTGTATTCATTAGGCGTTATCCTGTATGAGCTATTAACTGGCAGGTTGCCATTCGAAGGCTCGGATTCGGCTGAGCTTTCGCGTAGTCATAGGTTGGTTGAACCGCCAAAACCAAGTTTGTTCAATCCGGAGATACCTGAGCAACTTGAAAAAATCATTCTCAAGGTTCTATCGAAGGAACCAACAGCTCGTTATCGTACCGCAGACCAATTAGGTCGTCTTTTGCAAGGCTTTTATGAGACACAATATAGGGCAGTGCCGACAGGTGTGATGAGTGGACCAACTGCACTTGGTGTTACTGGTGTGAATAAAGTTCCTGAAGTTAGTCCAGAAGATTCCTTAATGAAAGATATTACCGATGTCTACGCGGAACAAAGCTTGTTGGAACGTGTGCCAACGTTTGAGCCGACTCCAGAGACTTTCCATATTGAAACGAAAGAAGAATCTGAAGCCGCAAAAACAGATTGGTTTACCTGGGTTTTGGCTATAATCGCCTTCATTTTCTTGATTGGTCTGATTCCGTTTTGGATTTTTGTTTACAAGTTTTTAAGTTGAGTTTAAGCGATGATGAATTATAAAATATCACCTTCAATCCTTTCCGCTGACCTAAGCGCGCTTGGTGAAGCTTTGCGATTGTGTGAGGTAGCCGGCGCGGATGCTATTCATATTGATGTGATGGATGGCACTTTTGTACCAAACATTACTTTTGGACCTAACATTGTTGAGGCGTGTCGACGCGTGACTGATTTGCCCTTGGATGTGCATTTGATGATTGTTGAACCTGAGAGACATGTTGCTGAATTTGCGGCAAAAGGTGCCGATATCATCACCGTTCATTATGAAGCCTGCCCACATGTTCATCGTAGCTTACAGCAGATAAGGCAATTGGGGGCCAGGGCGGGACTGACGTTTAATCCTGGTACGCCAATTGAAGCTTTGAAGCTTTTAGCCAGGGAAGTTGATTTAGTTTTGATTATGTCAGTGAACCCGGGTTTTGGTGGGCAAAAGTTTATCCCTGAAAGCCTTGGCAAAATTCAAATGGCAAGGCAAATCCTGGATGAAGCAGGGAGCAAGGCGGATTTGCAGGTTGATGGAGGCATTGATTCGAAAACAATTCGCGCTACTTTTGAAGCTGGGGCGCGCAATTTTGTGGCTGGAACATCTGTGTTCAAGCATTCCAAGGGTATTGCAGGTGGTATTCAAGACTTGAGACTGGCTTTAGGTCAAGGTGAGTCTTAAGGACGTGGTTAAAGCAAAAAAGCCGCTAACGCGACTTTTTAAGCTTTTGTGTGTTAACAATTTTACTTGTATGCTTTTGTGAGGGTTTTGATGCAGCGTGTACATAGCACACGACGAACTCTCTTGTTACCTTGCGTGAGCGTTATACGTTGCAGGTTAGGACGAAACTCACGTTTGGTTGCAACGAGTGAGTGACTGCGATTATGACCGAAAGTGGTTGTTTT
>CAZTEP010000035.1:0-9308 GCA_964612325.1 uncultured Anaerolineaceae bacterium | reverse complement strand
GATGCCCAAAGAAATCAACCACTTTAGGGTAGGGGAGGCGATTGTGCTGGGGCGCAACGTGCTTGACCGAAGTCCATGGCAAGGCACCCGTCAGGATACGATTCAGGTTGTGGCCGAAATTATTGAACTTTTGGAAAAACCTTCTGTGCCGATTGGTGACACCGGCCAGGACGCGTTTGGCAACGAGCCGGAATTCGAAGACCGCGGTATCCGTCAGCGCGCCATTTTGAACCTCGGCAGACAAGATGTGGTCATTGAAGGCTTGGAACCGATCGACCCTGGTATTATCGTTTTGGGTGGTTCAAGTGACCATGCCATTTTAGATGTCAGTGACGCGCGCACTCCCCTTAAATTAGGCGATGAAGTTGCTTTTTATCCTGGCTATGGCGCGACCCTGGCTATGGCGACTTCTGAGTATGTGAAGAAAGTTACCCTTTGATTAATGCCTGACAGGAGGCAAAATGGACAACAAACCCGAACCAGACGAAAAAGACTATGACCCCAATTGGGCGAAGAACTTGATGGCTGAACTAAAACAAAGTCTTACAGATGTCGGAGACTCTTTTGAAAAAGCCTGGAGAGAAGGCAAGAACGATCCGAAAATTAAGAAATTCGGCGAAAACATGAAAAACACCTTCAAACAGATGGGTGAAGATATCGAGGAATTGTTCAGCAACAAATCAAGCGAATAAAGGCGTCGCTTAGTGGCCTTTAAACGGTGATTGGATTTTTTGCGCTGCCTCGCGTTTGCTCTCATCTCCGCGTTTGTCATAACGGCGCGTGGTGTCCGCGCTGGCGTGTCCGGCAATAGCCGAAACGGTGAGAACGTCTACATCCGCGCTGAGCATATCGGTAATCGTCGTGCGGCGAATATCATGGGGGCTGAAAGCTGCAACCCCAGCTTGTTTTTGACGGTTTTGCAAAATTAAATAAATGGCTTGCGCGCTTAAGCGTTTAAGCGATGCTTTTCCGCTTTTTGAAACACGTGTGAAAAGTGGCCCTAATTGTTTGCCACGATGAACAAGCCAGGCTTCAATCGCGCTGACCACATCCTCAGAGATAAACACTTCACGTTGCTTTGAACCTTTGCCAATCAGGCGCAGTTTACCTTCGCGCGCGTCAAAATCAGCGAGATTGAGCGTGACCAACTCCTGGCGACGCATTCCGGTAGCGTAGAGCACGCTGATGATGGTGGCATCGCGCGTTGCCAGGGCGGGGTTCCTGGTTTGCGCGAGGCAGGCGCGTACAAGCGCTTCTAATTCGGATTGCTCTAATTTACGCCCACGTGGCATGCTTTCGTGGCGCAGAGAACGCACGGAAATGGCGCGATAGTAGTTGTTGTGGTCCACATACAACTCCAGGCGATAGGCTTCAGCCAGGACTCGCCGTAAAGCGACCAGGTGTTTGTTGACGCTGGCTTTGGCGTAACCAATTTCGAGCATGTGTTTGGGCAGACTGTTGCTGTGTTCATAGCGCAGGTTTTGCCACGGGAATTTTGTGGCATCATCAATTTTGCCGTCCGAGAACATATAAGCCAGGTTGTTGAGCGCGGTGCGTTGTGTACGTGCGCCAGACGCGCTAAGCGAAGACAAATAGGCTGTGGTGGGACAGGGGTCTTCGGGATTGCGGATAAGCTCCTCGCCAGATAGCGTTATAAGTTGCGTGTTCTTAGTCATGCTATATGCCTTTAGAGAATAATATTCTCATAAGATATTATACATTAATAATCCATGAAATGGTCCAAGCAAGTTTTGATGACCGGAATAATTGCATCATTTATTTTTTACAGTTACATAGCTTCTGGTGCATGATACTTTGGTATGCCACTCACGGTCATGCAAGGTCTCCAAACCGTGTGATTTTGATCCATGCTCAGTCGTGATGTTAGGCAAGGACCATCAAAGGAAGGGAAGGGGCAATGCCAACAGCGTGTTAACTGAGGCCTGATTTCAATAGGAGGGTAAGGTCACCATTTATGAACAGAAAAAAATATCCTATTTTGAGTACGGTAATTTGAACACCATCATATCAGGCGCGAAAGGACATTTTTTACACCATTTTAATAACTTATGAGAATACCACTTCTCGATAGCAATAAACCATAATTAAATGCGTGTACCTGTTTGAACGATGTCAATATCAAAAAAGGTGGTATTTTCTAAAATAATGACAAAACAAACGCGCAGAAAGCCTTCTGTTAAAAACAAAGCATTCTATCAGGCTGAATTATGTATAAAAAGCACTACGTCGCCATAATTTTGACGACGTAGTTATTATCACATTGAAAGGCAATTCTTAGATAAAGAAACCCTTACGCAAAGGATAGCCATTGCTGTCTTTGGAGTCACCAGAGATGATTTTTATGATATCCACCAATACACCAATGCCAAACAAACCAGCAGTGAAGATGTATAAAACACCCATGCCCGTTTTGCCAACGTAAAAACGGTGACCACCAACTACACCAAGCAAGAGGGCTAAAATCAATGCGGTTGTGCGGTCCTTATCACTGTAAACCGCGTTGGGATCAGTGGCTGAATAACATTTTTCGCAAGTGGTGGTTCCTGGTGGGTTCATTTTTCCACAAACTTGGCAGTTCACCGGCATGCGCCGATAACCATATTGTGGAGGAGGCGCGGCATAACCCTGGTTATAACCAGCTTGTTGGCTGACTTGCAACGGATTCCCACATTGTGTGCAAACCATCGCGCCAGGCACATTGTCAAATTGACAGTTATTACATTTCATGTCAAACTCCTTTTTCTTTTATATTCTAATCAATTTTACTGGAATGATGTGTGGTAAATATAAAGCTTTTGTAATAAGTTTACATATCATGTTTTTTAGATTTTGCGTGTTCACCTCGCGGGAAATCGCGCACACGCATCATTAATACGGTGCTGATTATCGTAAAACCAAATGCTACCCAAAACATAACATCATAGCCAAAGTCTTCTACCAGCCAACCTGCTATTACCGGCGCGAGCAGCAAGAATGCTCCAGTCAGGGTGCGCGCCATACCCAGGTAAGTCGGGCGGAGCTTATCATCGCTTAATTCCATAATCAACATAGAGTCCCCCACCCCAATCCCAGCGGAATAAACCCCGAAGAAAACAAAGACCAAATAGTACACCCAAACGGTGCTGGTAATAATTGCAATTAGTAAAGCTACCGCCCATGCCACGAAAGAAAACGAAACGATTTTCTTGGGTCCAATGCGGTCACCAATCGCGCCCCAAAGGGCATAGCCAAATATGCCCGATGCAAAAAGCACGCCGGTAAAAACAGCGGCTTGTTCATCATTCAGCTTGAAAGTTTGGATGGCGTAAACCGCGATAAAGGCCGTGGCCATATTGCCTATAAAGGATAACGCTCGCGCAATAATGTAAAGCCTAAAGTTTCTATCGCGTTTCAAAATGTCCATAAACCCAGGCAAGGGGGTATCTTCCTTTGAGGGCGTAATCTTGAGGGTTTGTTCTTCTATATCTATTTCCTGCGCGATTTCGTTTGTGGCTTGTGGCGCGCTGAGGTCTGGTTCACGGTTTTGGTGGTAAAAAGCGTAAGAAATCCACTGGATGACAACCGCCACACTAAATCCGAGGGCATAATTGTAAGGATACGCGACCTTCGCCAGAATGATCGCCATTATCGCAGAGCCGACCACACCAAAAAGCTGACCGATGACCCGTGAAAAGCCAAAAAAACGCGCGCGATGCGAAAGCGGAATAACACGCGCCATGGTTTCCTGCCAGGGTAAGGCTGACATGCCACCCCCAATTCCACGCCAAATCATGACGAAGATAAGCGCCGCCAGGCCAATTTCTTTTCCGATAACAGGTAACAATAATGCCAAAACGATGAAAAAAAGGTATGGTAAGCGCTCCAGCCGTCCCATTTTTTTGCTAAAGCTAACCACCTCAGACATTTTAGAAATGCGTTTGGCCATAAACATTTGAGGTAAAAACCACCCGGCGTTGACGATAGCAGGCATTAACCCGATGATGAAGGGCGAGTCGGTTAACGTAGCGGCGAAAACCGGCATAATGGTATTAATCGCCCAAAAGCTGTCCGCCATAAAGAAAAAGCTGATATCGAAGGTATTAATAATAGCATTATGCTTAAACAAACGTGCCACCTCAGGGTGCACGTTGTCTTGAGGCTTGATGCTCATTTGATTTTCTAAAAAGGCTTTCGCGCGTCTTATCAGTTTCATCAGAGTGATTATACGCTATGCATGGGCAAAAGCGGATTGATGTTGTACCAAGTGACAAATATGTTCGGTTGCGCTCGCGTCATATCAGCTTCCAGGCAGAGCAACGCAAAAAATTAGTCGCCTAATGTGTTCTTATCACCCAATAAACTAATCAGGTTTTTATCAATTTCATCTTCGGTCGCGCGCAAAATATCCTGCATATATGCGCGTGGACTTAACTGGTCATTTTGAATGAGGGGGGTCATATCCATCGCGATGCTCAAACGTGAGGAAACGTCTGGTGAGTATGCGTCCTGAAAAGTAGCATTTGCGAGGAGTCGCCCAATAAGAGCTTGTTCATAATTTTTTCCACCTGCAATTTGCGAGCGAAAGGCATTGATTAATGCCGATTGCAGTTCCGGACGCGCTGAGACATCCAAAGACACATTATGCGTGTCCGGCAAAAAATCCAAAGAACGCCACACTTCGCAACCATAGAGCTTTTCAGGACGGAGCTCCTTTGGCATGCGCCGAATGGCTTTGATAACATGCAAGCCAACGGCTAAATGTGTCTTGTGCCTATCAGCGAGGTTATGCGTGTAAACCACTTTGGGTTGCGCCAGGCTAAGAATCCTAATGAGTTTGTTGGTCAAAGGTTCGAAATCCAACTGGCGAACCTCATTGCTTTGATAGCCTAAAAGGATGCAGTTGACATAATCGCCAATTTCAGCCGCTTTTAATTGTTCTTCCGCGCGGATTTTTACCATCTCATCATCACTGACATTCGCGAATTCGCCGGTTCGGGGCGTGCCGCGGCCATCGGTGACAACGCAAGCACCAAAGCGTTGTTGCGACTGTTTATAACAGGACAATATGCCATGAAGCGCCATAATTTCGATATCGTCTTGATGAGCGCCAATAGCAAAATGTGTTGTTGGGTGGATATGCTCAAAAGAGTCATCACCAGGGTCTGCGATAAAGGTTTTCTCGTCGGTCATCATGACACCTAATACAAAAGGCTAATCAGCTCTTCAAGGCTGAAATTGACAAAATAATCCGTAATAAGCACGTTTTCAAGTGCTTTGGTTAAGGCGCTCGGTGTGTATTGGACATTCATCAGGCAGTTTTCGAGCTCGTCCACATCGCGTTGACCAAAAAAATCACCATAAAACTTTAGGTGTTTGATGATACCTTGCGAAACATCCAAATAAACCTCGATTTCTCCACCCGCGTAGCGTGTTTCGCGCTTGATGCCAAAATCTGGTGAGCGACCATAATTCCAGTTCCAATTGCGGTAGCGTTCATTCGCCAAAGTCTCAATGGCTTCCCAGTCTTTTTTAGTGAGCACATATTCCCTCAGCTCCTTGCCTTCAAAGACGCTTTGGATGATATGTGTTCGAAATGCTTCAATGCACATCGGCTCGCCATCAATAAATTCAGTGATGTTTGCCACGCGCGACCGAACTGATTTGATGCCTTTGCTCTCAATTTTAGCGGCTTTCACGCGCAGGGCTTCCCCCACCCTGCCCAAATCAGTTTGCCACAAAAGTGTGCCATGGCTCACCATACGCTCACCAGCCACATATTGCGCGTTCCCACTGATTTTTTGGTCATTGACAACAATATCATTGCGACCACGCAACTCGGCAGGAACCCCCATTTCATTTAAGACTTTGATGACCGGCTCAGTAAACTTTTTGAAGTTGTGGAAGTTATCCTTGGAGTGCGGCGCGATGAAAGAAAAGTTGAGGTTGCCTTTATCATGATAAACAGCCCCACCGCCCGACAAGCGGCGCACAACTTTTATGCCGTGTTCTTCAACATAATCGGTGTTGATTTCCTGGATGGTGTTCTGATTACGCCCGATGATGATAGAGGGTCCGTTAATGTAAAAAAGTAAAATTTCCTCTTTAGGCGTGATGTTACGAATGACATATTCCTCTGCGGCGAGGTTGAGGCTGGGATCGTGGCTGTTGCCAGTGTTTACGTAAAGCATGATTTTCCTTAATGTACTATTGTGTAGCAGGTACATTTTTAGCAATCCAGGCTTGGATCTGTTTTGCTTTTATAGGCAAACTGTGTGCGCGAAAGCCTGTAGCATTGTAAATCGCGTTAGCGATGGCTGGCGATGTGGGCACGCAGACTAATTCGCCGATTCCCTTTGCGCCATAAGGGCCTAGACTTGTTGGCGCCTCGACGACAAGACTGCTAATGTGTGGACTATCAACAAAGCGGGGAACACGATATTGTGCCATGCGTTCTGTTTTTACAATGCCTTCTTCGATTATCAATTCTTCCATCAGCGCGTGACCAATCCCCATTACCACACCACCTTCAATCTGTGCCTGCAAACCGAGTGGGTTGAGAACGCGTCCGGCATCTGTGGCAACGATGGCATCAGCCACTTTTACCTCACCGTTATCAGGATTAACCAGCACCTTGATAGCTTGTGCGCTAAAACCATAAGCAATGTGAATAGCTCCTCCGTCTTCAAGGCGATGTGTTGCTGGGGCAATATACTCAGCATCTGTGCTCAGTCCTTCAGGACTCTCTTTCAATGCGAGGTAAATATCATGCCATTTGATAAATTGGGATTGGTAATGAGCGCCTGTTTCATCCAAAATAATTTTATGGGGGCTTTTTATCTTAAATTGTTTCGCGACATAGTCTAACACACGCTTTTTAAGCGCGTCAACAGCGAGCTGTACTGCTTTCCCAGTAATCATACTTTGGCGACTGGCAGTGGTGGGGCCGCTGTCTGGCGTAAATTCAGTATCCATCACATAAACATTGATGTTATCAACCAGGATGCCCATCACTTCCGCGCCGATAAGCTGCAAAACGGAAAGCATACCCTGCCCAACTTCAGCCGCACCAGTTTTAATTTGCATGCGCGCGTGTGGCAAAAGTGTGGCTATCGCTGCACCACGGTCTTCAGCACCGGTACCAAGTCCATTGTTTTTGTAACCTGCGGCAATGCCCCAGGCACTAAGCCAATCCTTTCCATCGACCTTTTCTATGGTAGGTTTGAAAGGATTTTGGATTGCTCTTTTATTGAATTCAGTCTCTATGGTTTCAAGACAATCGAGCAGACCAACACTTTCCTCCAATAAATGACCGGTATTGGTCTCCGTGCCTTCGCGGAGCGCGTTGAGTTTGCGAAACCGGAGTGGATCAATATCAAGTTTTTCAGCGATCATGTCCATCGCGCTTTCAATGGCAAAAGCCACTTGCATCACGCCGAAACCACGAAAAGCGCCTGCTGGCGGGTTGTTGGTATACGTTGCCCAACAATCCGCTTGGGCGTTGGGTGTGACGTAAGGTCCGCAAGAGTGCGTGGTGGCACGGGTCAGAACCGGCACGCCCAGGCTGGCATAAGCACCGGTGTCGCCATAGATGACGCTTTGAATAGCTTGCAAATGACCATCCGGATTGGTAGCAAGTTTTAAATCTATTTGTGTGGCATGGCGTTTTGGATGTACGAGCATACTTTCACGGCGCGTAAAGAGCAGTTTGACAGGGCGATTTGTTGCCATTGCCAGTAAGGCGGAATGGATTTGCCCAGCGATGTCTTCTTTTCCACCAAACGCGCCACCTGTTCGTTGTCCCCTGACGCGGACTTTATCTTCAGGCAACCCAATCGCTTCAGCAATCTGGCGCCTGTCTTCAAAAGGTATTTGTGAACCATTATAAAGGTCTAAACCGCCATCGGGTCGGGGTATTGCGATGGAACATTCAGGTTCCATAAAGAGATGCTCCATAAAGGGTGTGGTAAATGCGGCTGTAAGTACCGTTTGGGCTGATTCAAAGGCCGTTTCAACATCGCCCTTGCTTGTGTGGATATGTTTGAGCAGGTTTCCGCTTTCGTGTACAAGTGGCGCATCGGTTTCTAATGCCTGACTTGGATCGACAACAACCGGTAATGGTTTAAGCTCGAAATGAATTTTGCCAATAGCTTCATCGGCAATGGCTTGCGTTTCAGCGGCGACGAGCGCGATAGCGTCACCCATATAACGAACACGCTCGTCTATACCAACCAGTATAGGCCAGTCTGCTAAATAAATACCATGTTTTTTGGCATATTTGAGGTCTTTTTCTGTCAAAATGGCTTTGACACCAGATATTTTTTTGGCTTCCTCAATATTGATGCTCTTCAGTACGCCAGATGGAATCTTAGCCCGTAAAACCCTGGCAAAGAGCATGTCTTCAAAGCTCAAATCATCTGTAAATTTTGCGCTGCCGATCACTTTGGCAATCGCGTCCGGACGATAGTAGGGTTTGCCAACATGATTCAGATCTTGCTCGCCCAGAGAGATGTCCCGATTTGGTAGAGAATTATTTTCACGAAGAGCTAAAGCAGCCGCTTGAATAGCACTGATGATGCTTTCATAAGAGCCACAACGGCATAAGACAGGCTTCATTGCGTTTTGGATTTCTTCGCGCGTTGGATTTGGATTTGCTTGGAGTAAAGCAAAAGCCTGCATGAGTTGTCCTGGCGTGCAGAACCCACACTGAATTGCCCCATGGATAACAAAAGCGTGTTGCAGGGGATGCAGAGCGCGCAAATCCTCCCGATGCGCATGCAGATGCTCAGGACGGAGGTCACGCAAACCCTCAACTGTAAGAATTGTCCCATTATTCGCTTTGGCAGCGGGCGTGACACAAGCGCGAGTGGCTTTGCCGTTCAGGATAACAGTACAAATGCCACAGGTTCCTTCACCACAGCCAATCTTGGTTCCGGTTAATCCAAGCCGTTCACGCAAGACGGTACTTAGTTTTTCACCAGGGATTTCTTCAAGCTCGTAAGCTTTTCCGTTGACAGTGAGCTTTAGCATATGCCCTTATTATAGAATAAATCAGCTTAGGTTTACAGAGCACTTCACACCACTGGCACGTTTTCCAGTCTAAACATAATAACGTTTAACGCGTTGATTGATTTGAGAGGTGATCTCGTAAGTAATCGTACCCAATTTTTTTGCCCACTCATAAGCGGTAATTTGCAAGTCGCCACTTTTGCCAATTAAAACCACTTCATCACCAACTTTCACATCTGTTTCAGGTCCTAAATCAATCATGGTTTGGTCCATGCAAACGCGTCCCACAACAGGATAAGAAC
>CAZTEP010000034.1:0-9359 GCA_964612325.1 uncultured Anaerolineaceae bacterium | reverse complement strand
TACTTCTCGAAATGCCATAACCCAAATAAGTTGTGTTTACATAAAAGCGCGCGTCTTCAGGCGTGTTGTTATTGATCCAGCTTAGCGCTTCAACATCGTCCTGTGTAGCTAATATGGTAGTGCGATTGACCGCATTTTTGTTTTGATTAAATCCATAAATAATTAATATACCGGCGCTGAGAATGAGAAATATATTGGCATAGCTCTCTTTTTTGCGTTTTTTAGGCAGAAATTCACTAAACCACTTCAATGCCATCGCACTGAGAATAGTGATGGGGATGAAGGTAATGAGGGCGAAGTAATCCCCGCGAAACCCCATAAATTGGATGCCGGTAGGGAGCGTGAACAGCATAACCAGCAAAGACCAAACTCCAAATTTGCGGTAATCTTTTTTGATGATAGCGAAAACAAGGGCAATCATTGCTAAAGCGATGAGGACATAAGCCACAACAGGGCCTAAAACATATCGCACATAGCTCCAGTCTTCTGTTGTTAAGGCGATTTTTGCGGCTGAGGTATCTAAACCAAAAGAGTAACGGTCCGCGGAGTATTTAATAACCCGAAAATACCAGGGCAGGCTAATAAGCAAACCCGATAGGGCTGGAATTAGCAGGCTGAAAAAGGTTTTGAATTTCCATTTTTTGTCTTTGATGCTGTGAATGATCCAGTCAATGCCTAAAATAATGAGATAGAGTGCCAGTAAAAAGGCGATGAGATAATGACTTAAAAGCGCGCCAGCAGTTAGCAATGCTAAACAGATGGTGTTGCCAATTTGCGTTGCTCCTTCGCGGATTTTTTGTGAATATGCCATGGCTAATGCCAAAAGAAAAGTGCCAGTAAGGAGAGTGTAGCGACCCCATGACAGATAGTATCCCGGCATTTTGGTAATAAATGTCGAAAAAAGGGCAGCGATTAAAGCCGTACGCCAGTCTTTGGAAATCGCTTTTGTGAGGGAATAAATGCCAAGGCCAATGAAGGCGTTCAGTATTTGACCAAGCATGAGGGTGGCTTGTGCCGGTGTTTGTGCACTAATGCTCGCGAAAAAAGCGGTCACACTGTGGAAGGAAAAATGATAATAAAATGGGCCAGGTAAGTACGGTTCGAGGCTGGCGGGCAGGCCACCATTCTCAATAAACTTGCGCACGATGAGCACATGGTGTTGTGAGTCGACCCAATTTGGCAAAACAAGGTTGCGTGCTTGCCAGAGTCTCCAAAAAATGAAGAGACCTAAAATGAGGAATAACACTCCCAAATGCCACCAGACGAATTCGGGTTTGTTTTTGATGATTCCCAAAATTGCCAAACCCAGGCAAAGGATTAAAAAAACGAGAATTATCCAAGTGTTTACCCTGATATTAAGGACAAAAAAGAGGAGAGAAAGGATGGTGATGATGCTAAAACTGACACCTAAAATTTGGGTTAGGCTTTGAGCTGGATCATCTTCTTTGTTGCTAAACCAAGACCAAAAACTGATGCCGGGTAAGAGTAAGGCTATGAAAGCTAAAGCTATTCGCATTTTATGATCCCTTCTGTGGTAGTTAATTCATTGAGAAGCTCTCTGACCGTCTTGTTTAAAACGGGGTGAATGTAATCAGGCGCTATTTCCGCCAATGGAACGAGCACAAAAGCACGATTATGCAACTCTTTGTGGGGAATGGTGAGCAATGGTAGTCGCACAATACGGTTGTTGTAAAAAAGGATGTCAAGATCAATTAGGCGCGGACCCCATCGGAAACTCTTGATACGACCAAGTTGTTTTTCTGTTTTTTTGAGTTGTTTGAGAAGTCTCAACGGAGCAAGCGAGGTGTTCATCTCAACAACAAGGTTTAAAAAAGGAGCTTGCTCGGTGTATCCCCAGGCATCGGTTTCGTAAACAGAGGAGCAGGCTACGATTTGAGAAAAGTTACTCAAAGCTTGTTTTGCTTTTTGTATATTTTCAAAGCGATTGCCAATATTGGTGCCGATGCCGAGAAAAACCGAATTCATTAGCTGCCTTTGTAAATATCAATGAGGTCAGACAATAGACCAAAAGCGGTTGTTTTTGGACTTGGGTCAGATTCTAAGATACCCAATCCGGGTAAAACGTCTAAGGTGAAACTAACAAATGAAGAAGTGCCAGCGACGCTGTAAAGCGGTGAGTCTGGTGAGACGGTTTCAGGTTTGACTTGCGCTATAAATTTGTCATCTTTCCAGCCACCTCGGCAAACGAGTTTCCAGCGTTTGCCTTCAGCTTTTGCGTTGGCAATGTCTTCCTGGCTGATGTCACGGATGCCGGTGCGATCGACATCAAGTGGGGTAATAGGATGTTTCATCAGGACAGTTGAGAGCGCGGCAACTTTGATGGAAGCATCCCAGCCGTCAACATCGTTGCTGGGGGCGCTCTCAGCGATGCCGATTTCTTGGGCGTGGACGATGGCCTCTTCAAGTGAAGTGCCCTCTTCCATGGCTTCAATAAGAAGATTGGTGCAAGAGTTCAGGATGCCGACAAAACCTTCAATCTCAGCACCTGCAAGTGTGTTGCGGTGTAGTGAGAAAATAGGCGCGCCATCCATCACCGCTGATTCAAAGCGGAATTTCAAGCCTTTTGATGCTGCCAAATTGTTGAGTTTTTGGTAAGCGTAAACTACAGGACCTTTGTTGGCGGTTACGCCGTGCATATTAGCTTCAAAACCAGCTTGCAGGTGATCAATGGCTGGGGTGCCAGCCTGGGGGTTGACCGGGGTAGTTTCGAAAAGAACATCTGCCGGACAGGTTTTGATGAAGTCTATGGTATTGCCTTCAAAAGCGATTTTGCTGAGGGGCGCGAGGCTTTGTTTGGCCTCAACCAAGCTAAGCGCTTTGCTTAGGTCAATGCCATCAGGGTCGATGGCTGCGCCATGACGGGCGGTTATAATACCGGTTACGCGGGGTTTTAAGCCGTATTCATTCAGTAAAGTTGTTTCTTTTTGCATGAGCAGACTTGCAAAGGCACGGCCTACATTGCCAAATCCGATGAGTGCTAAGCGAAGTTCTTTGGTCATTCTTCACCTCCGATGATGTCTTATTATAGCCAAGCTTTTTACTTTTGGGGTTGACAGGTCTGTTTTTAGGGATTTAGAAGATCTTCTACAGAAACATTTTCTTCGCCAAAGCGTTCGCGAAGTGTTTTGAGCAAGGTCTCTGTGATTTTAATTTTGTTGCTAGGGAAGTAAAGAAGATCTGTTTTCCCTGCAGAAACAGGAATGAGTATTGAGAATTGATCTATTCCGGGATGCGCTGTAATGAGGCCAAAAACATTACGGATACTTCTCAAGTCGCGATCATCATCTCCAGTACGGTTAACAGTTAGCGTTAGGCGTCGTGGTTCTTCATCCTTGATTTGGGAAGACTCATCAAAAAAGATAGCCTCGATGTCAATATGACCTATAAACGAGCCATTATCAGAAGCAGTACCCACACTTTCTTCAATAATGTTAGTTTTATCCTCAGCTTCAGAACTGGAAATTGGGATGGAATTATTATCAAGGGAACTATCGGAAATCTCGCACTCGTCTGAAAAGGTTGATGGTGCATCGTGGATGAATTTGCTAAGGGGACTGTCAAACTCGTCGTTGCCAAACCATGATATGTTTTCTTCGTCGTCTTCATCTAAATCAAAGTCGTCATCCCGCCAATCAACGGTCTCATTGTTACTGTCTTTTGCGTCTTGATCAACGTATGCGTAACGCGACAGCAAACGAATGTTGGGCAAATATTCTTCAAGAATCTTCTCGAAATTATTATCCTGGTCCGGCGCAAAAGATTCTATAAAAGTGTTCTCAACCTCGATACGTGAAATGGAATCAGCCAAAACGGAATCGCCACGGTCTTTATTATGTTGCATTTTGCCTTCAACAATCAGCAAGGAGCCAGGCTCAACCATGTGCTTTGTTTTTGACCAAACACTCGGAAAAATGACAATTTCCATTTCGCCAAAATTATCTTCTATGGTCGCAAAAGCCATATCATCGCCTTTTTTGGTAACCAGTTGGCGCATTCTTTTCACAATGCCTCCAATTGTTACCTTGGCGCGCTCTTCAACCTCGGCAAATTGGTTTGAATTATGGCTCAGTTTGTTGCTAATATGCCGCATTAAGCGGTTGATTGGGTGATCTGAAATGTATAGACCAAGCAATTCTTTTTCCCATTCCAGCTCTTCATTGGGGTCAGATTTACTCACGTTGGGCAATTTTATTTGACCGGGTGCGTCTGGACTGGCACCGAAAAGCGCCATTTGACCCATTTCGACCGCTTTGAAGTGGCTTGTAGAAGCATTCACCATTTGTTCAATACTACGCAAAAGCGCGAGGCGTGGACCAAAAGAATCCAATGCGCCAACCTTGATTAAACATTCAAGCACCCGCTTACTGATTGAACGCAAATCAACCCGGCGGATGAAGTCATTGATGTCTTCAAAGGGGCGATTGCTTCGGGCTTCGATAATGGTTTCAATGGGAGCGGAGCCGACGTTTTTAATCGCGCCAAGACCGAAACGCACGGCACTTTTACCGTCTTCTAATTCCTCGATGCTAAAATCGAAGTTGCTTGAATTGATATTGGGCGGTAAAACGGAAATACCCATGTTTTGGCATTCCGCCACATAAACAGCGCATTTTTCGGTGGTGTTCTTCCAGGCGGAAAGGAGGGCGGTCATGAATTCCGGGCGATAATAGTACTTTAGCCAGGCGGTTTTTACTGCAATGATGCCGTAGTTGGTCGCATGGCTTTTGTTGAAGCCATAATCTGCAAAGGCTTCCCAATGAGCAAAGATTTCCTCGGCATTTTTACGGGAGATTCCCTTGGCTTCGGCACCGCTGATAAATTTAGCACGGTGTTTTTTGACCTCTTTGGTTTTTTTCTTGGAGATGGCAGAACGTAAATCGTCTGATTCACCGGGACTATAACCAGCCAATGCAACTGCTGCTTGCATGATTTGTTCTTGATAAACAGCATGACCATAGGTTTCAGCTAAGATACTTTCTAATTTGGGGTGTTGATAGGTGACCGGTTTTTCGCCATGCATGTTAGCGATGTAGTCTGGGATGATTTCCATCGGACCTGGGCGATAGAGCGCGACCATGGCAATAACATGATGAATAGTCTTGGGTTGCATTTGAGTTAGGTAACGGGTCATGCCAGTGCCTTCAAGTTGGAAAATGCCGGCGGTGTTGCCTTCGCTAATATAGTTGTAAACAGCAGGATCATCGATAGGGATTGCGCTGAGGTCTAAGTCCGGGCCACCCCGTGCGCGAATATACTCACAGGTTTTAGCCATAATGGTGAGGGTTGTTAGGGCAAGGAAGTCTACTTTTAATAAGCCTAAATTGTTGATGGTATCCATGTCACATTGAGCAACAGCTTTGATGGGTAAATCTTCGTTGGCGCCGGTTGGTCTGTGCAAAGCCAGGTATTCTGTAAGGGGTTTGTCGCTGATAATGACGCCAGCAGGATGGGTGCCAACACTTCTAATCGCGCCTTCAAGCGCCATAGCATTGTCGATGAGTTCCTTCATCTCATCCTGGGTATCATAGAGCTCTTTGAGTTCAGGGATATTTTTAAGGGAATTAGCTAACGGAATAGCTTTACCTTGAACTAAGCCAGGTAAGAGTTTTGCGACCCGATCGACATCTGGCAAGGGAATACTCATGACACGGCCTACGTCTCTAATGGCACCACGAGCGGCTAAGGTGCTGAAAACCATAATTTGGGCAACATGAGTTGAACCGTATTTTTGATTGCAATATTCCATGGCCTCAGAACGCCTGTCATCCTGAAAGTCAAGGTCAATATCGGGCATGGTCACGCGGTCTGGATTCAAAAATCGTTCAAACAGCAGACTATGAGAAAGAGGCTCGACAGAAGTAATTTCCAAAGCATAGGCAACCAGCGAACCATTCCCAGAACCACGAACGTTATACCAAATCTCTTTTTCCCGGGCGAATCGACAAAGATCCCAAACAATCAGGAAGTAGGCATCGAAACCCATTTCTTTAATAACGCCTAATTCATAATCCAAACGTGTTTGCATTTCCTGGCTGTCAGCGCGCTCAGGCTGGCGACGTCTTAGGCCTTCCTGGCAGAGTTCTCGCAAGTAGGCACTTGCGGTTTTGCCATCGGGCACGTCAAAAATGGGGAGATGATAAGCCTTGCGACTGAGGTCAAGCTCGCAGCGATCAGCGATCGCGAGCGTATTGTCTATGGCATCGGGAACCTGCGCAAACAGCATTCGCATTTCATCGGGACTGCGCAGGTAAAAAGTGTCGCCATCCATCCGCATGCGTGTGGGATCGCTAAGTAATTTATTGGTCTGAATGCAAAGCAAAATATCCTGATAGGTTGCGTCTTCTCTGCGAATGTAGTGGACATCGTTGGTGGCAATTACAGGCGTGTCGGTTTTTCTCGCGAGGTCTAAAATACTGCGGTTAAGTCGGTTTAACTCAGGGATGTTATGATCCTGCAGTTCAAGATAATAATTATCCGCGCCAAAAACCTCGCGATACCAGGCTACAGTACGTGAGGCACGGTCTTGGTCGTTATCAAGCAAAGCGCGCGAAATTTCACCGGACATACAAGCCGAGCTTACAATCAAACCCTCGCTATGCTCAGCTAAAGTCGGTTTGTCAATGCGCGGGTGATAATAAAAGCCTTCAAGTTGGGAGATGGAGGCTAATTTGAGCAGGTTCTGATAACCGGTTTGATTCCTGGCAAGCAAAATGAGATGAGAGCTATGGCGGTCTTGCTGGCCATCTTTATCTTGCATGCGCCGGGGAGCAAGATAAGCTTCTAAGCCAATAATGGGTTTGATACCAGCGTTGATAGCAGCATTATAAAATTCAAGAGTTCCAAACATGGTGCCATGATCGGTTAGAGCCAAGGCGGGCATTCCAAGTTCCTTGGCGCGAGCCACTAAATCGGCTGGCTTGCCGAATCCGTCAAGGATGGAATAAGATGAATGGACATGAAGATGAACAAAGGACATAATTTGTTTCTAACGCGTTTTTTGTTTTGTGGCACTAAAAAGTCTTTTAAAAAACGGAAAACAGTGTTGCCATCGCACAAACAAGTATAGCACAGCGTCCGCGTGTTTTTTGGATTTGTGCCTTAAATAGTATGATGTTTTAAGATTTAAGAAGAGACAGCGCTCTTCAAAGAGTTAGAAAGTTTCTGCCAATAATTGGGAAATACGCGAGCATTTGTGGAATATAGGTTAATTAAGGTTTGAATAACGTGAAGGATTTATTAATTGAATAGCTCTTAAAACACCTTGTTCTTAGGTAAGACTCTGATGATTTGAAAGCCTGCCAGCTGCACATAACGTGGAATCATTTTTATCGGTTCACGATCTTTGTCTTTTTCAGTTTCTGAAAAATCAGGATCGTCCCAGACAATCAGTGATGGATGTATTTTCTTTTTCTCATCCCGCTTGGAGCCATATTTCCAGCCCTGCTGGATTTTTTGTTCACACCAACGTTCGTGCTCATTCCTTGCCAGGTCTTCAATTTCTTTTGGCGTGAACTCAAATTCTTCACTGACAGGATAATACCAGGGGATAATATCACAACCAATCAGTTGCAACTTGTGAAAAATGGCCAATGCTTGTTCGCGGTTCATTTCCTTCAAATCATCAGGTAATTCTGCCCATGGCACCATCGTCCTTGATTGACTGTTTTGTGACAGACCTTTTTCAGCTTCTTGTCGCAGGTAATCCTCGTGAATTATTTTGGCAAGTTCTTCATAACTTCCTTTATCGATCATGTCCGCGGAACATACCTCTTGAAGCAAATGATAAACACGTAAATTAGAGGGCGTAAAATCTGTATGGTTTTCAGTAAAAAGTGCTGACAAATTGTTCGTTGACATTAACGAAATGATAATGGTTCTGTCACTTGCCTCAGGCTTACTCTGTAAAACCAGGCCAAGGTTCATATTTAAATCATCATCGTCAAAATCTAATAAGACATGAGAATTACTGTTAGGAGACTTTAGACATTCCTGATAAAAAGAGGGATCTTCCACGCTGAGATCTACTAAATCAAAAGCAATGCAATCCGCTATTCGTGGGTATTTTGAAATTAACAATCCGACTTTTCTGTGAGCTTCGGGATCAATAACTGACAAGGATACCTTTTTCTTTGTCGCATCACTATTAAATGACCATTCTTTCGCCAGGTTAAATACAATTTGCTGGGCGAGATTTCCAAAACCAATAATCTTCAAATGAGATGATTTCGATCCAGTGCCATTAAAATTGTCAAGGGAAAATTCGGATATCATTTTGCGGGCGGACAAATCATAAATATTGAAAAAATCCAACAGGTACTTGCTTTCAGTTACCGCTGAGAAGAAATGATTTCTGATGTAATGCCAGTATTCTGGATTGCTAATATGTGTTTTTATGCGCAAGCGCTTGGTGCTTTTTGAGGATAAGGTTTCAGAAATAACCAACGCTATTCGCGCATTCATGTTGTCAGAGCCACAAGTAATGCATACCAAATCCGCCTGCTTAACTCTTGCGTGATGCAATGTGGAACTTTCATCAGCATTGCCAAAGATAGGAATAATTCCTTTTTGCCTACATACCTTTATGTTTGGATTTTCTTTGTCTTTTTCAATGACAATGACCTTATATCCTTTGGACTTATAGTACTGTGCTAAAAGGGCTCCTTTTCTTCCCAAACCACAAACAACGACGTGTTTCTTATAAAACTGCGCAAATAGTAACTCACATTGTTCACGGAACAATACGAAGAAGGCCTGACCAGCAATTAAAAGGACCATTAATGGCGAAAGCCACCTGGAAACTTCCAATTCCCAGGGTATTGGAGCTTCTGAATATTCCCCTTCAAATTGGAATAGTTTTATTGATTCGATCAAAATGGATCCGAAGTTATTTCCAAGATGGTGAATTCGGTTGTATTTAATATTTCCGATAATTCCTAAACAGAATGATAAAGCAGTGATGGCACCGATTAGAACAATTTTAATGACATGGCTATTAAGGTTTTTTCGTTTACGTTTCACTCGCTTTGAGTTTTTCTCTTCGTTGGAATCCGGTAAGTTGTTCATAATGCTCTTTTGCTTTTCGACTACCATTATTGGTTATTTTAAAGTTAAAGTTAGCCTTATCGCTGCTTTTCTTTCGCGCGTTTATCGTTGATGATGTCCATATGCTCTGCGGTGATGTGGGTGACGTTATTTTCTTTTGCCCAGTTAACACAGCCTTTGAGGACAGTATTGAGGAAAACTCTGGGCACATTAAGGAGCTTTTCAAGGGCTTCATCATCAAAACCGACATCCGGGTCAATTCGGTCAGCGGCATAGCGCACTGATTGAAGGGTGCC
>CAZTEP010000033.1:0-9422 GCA_964612325.1 uncultured Anaerolineaceae bacterium | reverse complement strand
TGGTGATAGGGAGATTGTTTGGGTTAGCATAGTTTGAGCCAACCGCGATGCCTTGATTACACATAAGGTTAATTTGTCTACTTTCACCAGCTTTAAGATTATCCTTTTTTGAAAAAGACTTGAAGAAACCATAGCTTGAATTGGTGAAGGCAATGGCTTGGATATTTAGATTTAGTTCTTTGTTACTCCGGTTGTGGATTTCAAAACTGCCTGTGTTGCCACTTGCATTCAATAATTGCAACTTTAAATCGCCCGCGCTGTCAAGTTGGTAACCAAGCATACCGATGGGACTGGAAGACTCTATTTCAAACGGCGTGATTGCGTTGGGTTCAGCGCTGACTTCTTCTGAATGAAATTTTAGTTTGAGATTTGTATCGATGAGGCAAGTAGCATGCACACTTATGCGTTGCTTTTTTCCAGAGTTATTGACAGCTGTGATGCCCCAGCCATTTGCGATTGACTGGCTTGATCGAAGGTCTATGCCACTTGTAAGGGTATAACCACCATTAATGATTTGCCCACCTGTATCGTCACAAGAGACAGTTAATTCAAGCGTTTCACCCAGTGCGATGTCCTGCGCATTCATCACAACAACAGAATATGGTTCTGGATTGGGTGTTGGACTTGGCACAACTGTGGCAGTTGGAGCAATAGTCGGCGTAAATGTAGGCTCAATCGTAGCTGTTGGTGTGAACGTTGGACTGGGGGTGGGTGTGTGGCTGGGTGTCGCAGTTGGTGTTACCGTTGCTGTAGGACTTGGCGTTTCGGTTGGTCCCGGAATAATAATGTTATAGCTCAGTTCGGTATCGATCAGCGTGCCTTTGTCTGTTTGAATTTGCCAAACACCAGTGTATTCTCCTGGAAAACTGGGTGCCGTTAGTTCTAAACCAAGGTCAACGACTTCACCCGCTTTGATTGTGCGGATTAAATTCGGCGTATTACCACCCATCAGGCTGCCTCTGATATAGACCAACTTGTAATCAACCCAATCACAACTTCCGTTATTGTGGACTCGCCAGCTTTTTGTGAAGTTTTGACCTGGGGTGAGTTCAGTCCCGTCGGGGATGCTAAGGTGCGCGATTAGGGTAGCAGCGACGGTACAGTTTTCTTTTGTTGGTTCGGATGTTGGTGTGGGTTCGCCAGGGCTTAATGTTGGCTCAGGGGTGAGCGCGTTTGGCAGGTTTTCAATGGTAACTGCTACTTTTTCATTGACGTATGCTTTGCCAGAACGATTGTAAACCCTAACATCAATCATAGAGGGGCCAGTTTCGAGAGGTATCCAGATTTGGTTTACGATGTTGCTTTGAATCATTGCCGCGGAATCGCTCCGTACAAGTTTATTGTTTACCCAAAGCTCAACACGTGACCAGCTCTCGTTGCCACTGATGATAGAGCTAACCAAGACTTGACGTGTTGTATAAAATATCGCACCAGTTTTGGGTTCAATGATTTCAATCGATAAATCGGGTTTGCGGTTCGTTGAACATGAAGATAGAACGATAACAAAAACAAACAACAAAAGCGCTGTTGATATAAGAATAATTGGAATGGCGTTTTTTCTCATTTCTGACTCCACAAAATGCAAATTAACTTGCATGATGTTAACGTTTAAGAGCCTTAAAAAGTTCCTATTCAGGCTGGTCTATAAGCCGTATTCTGTCGAGGAAGCGCATCTATCTTGGCAAATCGTCACCGACTTGCTCATGCGGTCTACCCGGAAATCAAATGAGCCGAGCAAGCTCTTTTCCCTGTTTGACCTTGCACCGGATGGGGGTTACCTGGCCGTGTCTGTTACCAAACACGCCGGTGGTCTCTTACACCACCTTTTCAGCCTTACGTTTATCAACGCGGTATGTCTCTGTGGCCCGATCCAGAAGCTTTCACCTCTCCAGGTGTTACCTGGCATCCTGCTCTGTGGTGTACGGACTTTCCTCACTCTGATAAGAGCGCGCGCATCCAACCAACCTGAACAAATTAATGATAGCAGAAATCCGAATAACTTGGCAACTTTACCGGAAGATTAAATCCATACCTCTTCAAAAATGAGTTATATTTATAGTGTTATCAATTTGCTGTTAAATGTTTCTTGACATTTGGTAGCAAAAAGTTGACGATTTGGCAGCTTTAGGTATAATTCTCAAGTTACATATTGTAGGAGGCAGACTTGAACCCATTAATTAATGTATCTATGATTGTCATTTCCATCGCGCTCATCGCGAGCATTTTGCTGCAAAGCAAAGGTATAGGATTGGGTGGCTTGGCTGGTGGCGATACAGGTGGTGTGTATACACAACGCAGAGGCATTGAAAAAGTAATGTTTTACATTACGCTTAGCCTAAGTGTTATGTTTATTCTCCTCGCCTTGTTCAACGTTATCCTGACCAAGTAGTACGCCAATGATTTAAGGCGTAGCGATTATTCGAATGGAGGATTAAGACGACTCGCCTTCGCGTAGTCGTCTTTTTTTCAAAAATGAAACAATTTCGCTGGCAATTACTTATTGTTTTATTGACCGCTTTGATGGTAGGAGTTCTATTAATTCTTCACCAAACAAAGCCCGTTGAACCTGACATCGAAGAAATCAATCCAATCAGTGGTGGCAGTTACACCGAAGCTCTAATTGGTCAATTCTCTCGCTTAAATCCGTTGTTGGATCACTATAATCAAGCTGATCGGGATGTTGATCGGCTCTTGTTTAGCCGCCTAATCAAACATGACCGCAGCGGTAATCCAATTGGTGAATTAGCAGAAACCTGGACAGTGTCAGAAGATGCCACACATTTTAGATTTTACATAAACCCGAAAGCTGTCTGGCATGATGGTGTGCCTGTGAGTAGCCGTGATATTGCCTTTACTGTCGGTTTGTTACAGAGTGGTAGTCCTTATTTGTCGCCACATTTACGTGAGCTTTGGCCCCAGGTTGAAGTTGTAACCCATGGCGATGAGAGTATCGAGTTTATCCTTCAGAACAGTTTCGCGCCATTTTTTGATTACTTAAGTTTTCAGGTTTTGCCGGCTCATTTATTGGCCGTGCAAAGTGTTGAAGAGTTAATTGATCATCCTTTCACACTCGCGCCTGTTGGGTCTGGGCCTTACCAGTTTTCAAAATTATTGGTCAAAGATGATGTTATTACTGGTATTGAGTTGGTAGCGAATGATTTGTATTTTGATGGGCGTCCTTTAATTGACAAAATCACCTTCAAATATTTCCCTGATCGAGAGACCGCATTACAGGCTTATTTGGCTGGAGAAGTGGATGGTCTTTCGAGCGTCTCAATGCAGGAAATGAACCGTGTTTTGGCGCAACCTGGTTTGAATCTGTATTCAAGCCGTGAAGCGCATTTGAGCATGATATTCTTGAATAACAATCATGCCAGCGCGCCATATTTAGGCGAAGCTGATTTTAGAAAAGCATTAATGGCAGCGGTTAATCGACAAGGAATGATCGATGAAGTGATGATGGGACAGGGTGTATTGGCGGTTGGTCCATTTCTACCGGATAGCTGGGCCTTTTATGATGGTCAAATTCATTATCGCTATGACCCTGATTTAGCCGCGCAATTGTTGGCTTCGCAAAACATGGTGCTTAATGAGGATGATCTATTGATGGGGAGCGATGGCCAGTCGGTTAAGCTGGAATTGTTGGTGCCGAACGAACCCCGTTACATGCAAATGGCAGAAATTGTCGAGCGCAATTGGAAGCGTGTTGGTCTTGATGTTGAAATTGTTGAGAAACCATACAAAGATGTTTTGGCTGATTTAGAGTCACGAGATTTTATGGCTGCCTTGGTTGACGTTGATTTTTCAGGTACACCTGATCCTGATCCATATCCCTTTTGGAGTGAGGCGATGGTTGACCAAGGTCAAAACTATTCTGGTTGGGTCAATTCAACTGCCAGTGAGTATATCGAGCAAGCGCGTGTAATTAGCGATACCGATATGCGAGCAAAACTTTATCGAAATTTCCAGGTACTTTTTTCTGAAGATTTACCTTCTCTGCCTTTGTTTTTCTCTATTTACAATTACGCGGTCAAGGATTCAATCCAAAACGTGTCAATGGGGCCGGTTTACGACCCAAGCGATCGCTTTAACACGATTGGTGAATGGTATATCCGCACGGGTGTTATAGAAAACGGCAATTAAGACAAAAGGAGACTCCATGAGCAGACATTCAAAACGAAACCCAATTGGTTATACCGACTTAATTGGCGCATCTAAAATCAGTAAAGCTGATATGCGTATTAAGGCAAATGGTGCGGTGGATGAAGTTAGCGCGGCTTTGGGTTTGGCAAGATCCTTTATGGCAAATAAAGACCATGCGGCTGTTTTGAAACAGTGTCAGGTTGATCTTTCGCGTTTGATGGGATATATCGCCAGCATTAACACCGGGCAGACCTTTTTTGTAATTGAAGACGATTTTTTTGAAGTTGAATTGGCTCGGTTAGAGGATATTTTATTTAAATTGGAAGGTGAAACGAAATTTCCTACGGAATTTGTTTTTCCGGGAGAGAATCCTGCTGAAGCAGCTTTGAATTTTGCACGTACTGTGGTCAGACGTGGAGAGCGAGAAATTATTG
This sequence comes from uncultured Anaerolineaceae bacterium, assembly GCA_964612325.1. Taxonomy (GTDB): domain Bacteria; phylum Chloroflexota; class Anaerolineae; order Anaerolineales; family Anaerolineaceae; genus Mesolinea. The sequence goes on along the minus strand of CAZTEP010000033.1, from coordinate 4,845 downwards.
AAACGTTTGAAGCCCTTGAAATAAAACAAGAGGCGATTTTGCAATATCTTAACCGCCTCTCAAGTTTATGTTATGTTTTTGCTTTGTTAGATGCTTAATTTCCTGCTGTCGCGATTGCTTCATCAATCATTTGGTTGAGTTGGTTCATGTATACCAAACGACCATTGACGATAAAACTTGGTGTGCCAGTTACATTGAAGCTTTCGGCTAAAGCTTTGCTTTCTGCATTTCGTAGAGCAGGGTCCGCACTATCAAGACAAGTCTGAAATACGTCCATATCCAGCCCGATTTCCATAGCATAATTTAATATCGCGGTATCCGATAAATCAGAAGGTCCGGTAACGCTGTCAAAGATAAGATGTTTGAACGCAAAGTATTTGTCTTGATCTGCCGCGCAGTAAGAAGCCAAAGAAGCTTGATAAGTCAAATCCTGTTCACTCCAGGGGTAAGGATATGAAGTATAGTAGATTTTGCCGGTAGCAGCATATTTTTCAAGCACTTCAGCCTCATATTGCGTGGCGTAAGTTTTGCAGTGACTACAAGAGTAGTTTGAAAACTCCATAACATATACTGGCGCGTTTGGATTACCCACACTTAAACCTTCTTCGTTGGTATAGCTTCGTTTAGGTTTGATGAGTTTTGGAATTAGAATGACACCAACAACAATCACAAGCACAGCTAAAATGGAAAGCATGATGATTGTGTTTTTCTTTTTCTTTTGAGCTTTTTTGGAGCGAAGATATTCGCGTTCACTAAGAGTCATAGTTAATCTCTCTTTCCTATCTTTTTTTGAATTATAGCAGAAAGCTAAGCCGATTAGGCTAAATTTAGAATGTAGACAGCTAAAGTTTCTTTGGTGTCAAGGAATCCAAAGCGTGCATAGAGATTATTGGCTGGAAGGTTATCTTTTGAAGTGTTTGTTGTGAGGTGGGTGATGCCTTTTGAGCTGGCATAATCAATCATACCGACTAATAACGTGGCAGCAATCTGGTACCGTCGATAGGAAGGAAGAACTGCAATGCGAGAGAGGTGTTGAATATTAAAAAGCGTTTCACTCAGCAGAAAAGCGACCGGTTGATTGTTATGAGAGATAATGGTGCGATAACTGCTGCGTTTGAAACATTCCTGGATGCTTTTGTAACTAATTTGCCATACGGGAGGAAAGGAGTTTTGGTCTATTTGATAAACCACGTCTAAATCTTCCGAATTCATTGTGCGCATAGTGAAATCATTATTAAGGTGAGAAATGTTCGATATTGCAGGTTTTTTATCAAGATGCTTGCTAATAATTTCATCCAGTAAAGTGTTGAATTGAACGATTTCTGTATAGGGCGCAAAATCATTCATTTGTAACAAGCGTTCAAACCATTTAGAAGTACCAAGCGCGTAAAGTTTGGTTATACCTTCTGTTTGGAGGTCTTGTTTTGCAGCTTTGAGCAGTGCGTGAAAGGCTTTATTGTAATCATTAGAACGACTCGCAACAAAATAGCGTATCCAGGTAACTGTCGGATTGTCGTTGGCAGTTGAGAGCATGGCCACGATTTGACCCTCTTCAAGATAAGTGTATGCGAAGGCTTGTGTCACGCGGTCGGTTTCTCTGAGCCAGTCAAGATGTTGAAAACGCAAATGATAGCCATTTAGGAAATCTAATTGTCTTTGAAGGTCAAGCGAACTTGAACGACATACTTTTGAGTTCATCACGTTTTTAAAGAGTTGTTTGTTTGGAAAACACACATTCACCAGCCACAAAAGTCATTTCTGGCAAAAGTTTGGCGATTTCTATGAGGGGGAGTTCGAAAGGGTCTTGTTTTAATACGATGAAATCAGCATTTGACCCAGGTCTTAAGTTGCCGGTTTGTTGCATGTGACCATAGTAGCGCGCGGGATTGATGGTCATCGCGTTTAATGCGTCTTTCATTTTCAAGCGTTGTTTTGGATACCAGCCATTCGGTTTGGGGTCTCCCGACAGGGTTTGGCGTGTGATTGCCGCATACAGGGTGTGGAAGGGATTGGCAAGTTCAACGGGAGCATCGGTGCCAGCGAACAGTTCAGCTCCGCTTTCATTCAGTGACTGGTAAGCATACGCTTGTTCGCAACGCGGCCCCCATAATCTTTCAGCAACGAGATAATCTGAGGTGGCATGCACAGGTTGAACAGAGGCAATGACCTTCAGTTGTGCGAAACGAGGCAGGTCAGTAGGGTCTAAGGCCTGAATATGTTCAATGCGATGAGGTAGTAAAGCAGGGTGATTTATTAAGGGTTCGTAATCGTTTAATCCTTGAATAGTGTCTAAACTAACGTGAATGGCCAGGTCTCCAATGTAGTGAATGCTAAGAGACAAGCCAATTTCCTAAGTGGCGCGAGCTATGTCAGCCACCGGCTCCAACATATCATCACCCTCGACCAGGTTTGTGCTGTTTTCATAAGGTTCTAACATTGCCGCACTTTGTGGGCCTAATGCACCATCAGCAAACAGTTTTAACCATCCGGCACGCAAATAGGGCCCCGCATTGAGCTTTTCGCGCCAGTTTTCTTGTTTGAGCTGTTCAAAATTAGTGAAGCGCATGTTTTTCATCACACGCAGGCGCAATTTGTCTTCCGCGTTTAGTGTAAGCAGGACTTCCGCAGTGTCAATATCATCAAAATCATGCACCGCGGTGACTCCAAAACGGTGCAAATAGCTTTGTGTTTTAAGTAAGTCATTGGCCAATTGACTGTGGGAGGTCTGTGGAATTTGTTTTATGACTTGCAGTACAGCAGATTCGAGCAAGATGCCATTTGGAGAACCATCTGTGTTTCTTAAGAACGCGCCACCATCAGGATCAGATGTGTTGGTATGGATGTCGGCTTGACGCATGGCAAATGTGTTCATCCATGCCGCATGCAAGGATTTTGCGTGAATTAATACGGGATTGTTGGGAGAAACTGTGTCAAGTTCCTTAGCTGTTCCATATTCAGGGGGTGTCCAATCATTTTGGTTGAAGCCGAAGCCGATTATCCATTCACCAGGAACACTTTGTTCTGCATGCTGGCGAACTGCTTCGAGAATGCTGCTTTTTGATAATCCTTCACAATTGATGGCAGCAAGTTGCTGAGCTAACTGCGCAAGGTGCAAATGTGCATCGCAAAACCCGGGCCAAACCGTCATTCCCTCTAAATCAAGTTGTTTTATATTTGAAGGGCACAGTGCTTTAATCTGACTGTTTTTACCATAGGCTTTAATAATGCCGTTTTCAATGAGAAGTGCTTCAACGGCTTTATTTTGCCAGTCGATATAAATTCGGGCATTAAAAAGAGCAATGCTATTCGTCATAAAGACCAAATTTGTCAGTTATTGAATTGAGCTCTTCATCAGAAAAAAAGAAAATCGTAATTGAGCCACCGGATTTTGTTTTTGAGAGCGTTACCTTTGTGTGAAAGTGTTGGCGCAGTTTGTTTTCAAGCGCCTCTTCTTCAGGGTTACGCATGGATTTAACCGGTTTGGAAGGACCCCGTCCAATCAGTTTATTGACCAGGAGTTCAGTTTGGCGCACGTTCAAGCCTAAAGATTGTACCGTTTCCATGGCGCTTTCAATGGCGCGTGGATTCGGTAACGCGAGCAAAGCTCGGGCATGACCTTCGCTGAGAGAGCCCTCTAAAACTGATTGCTGCACAACAATGGGCAAATTGAGCAAGCGTAAAGTGTTGGTGATGGTCACTCTGCTTTTGCCAACGCGACGCGCGACCTCATCGTGAGTGAGTGAAAAATCATCTACCAGACGCTGAAAAGCTCTGGCACGTTCAATGGGGTTTAAGTCTTCGCGTTGCACATTTTCGATAATCGCAAATTCAAGCTGTTCTTGCTCAGTAGCTGTGCGTACAATAGCTGGGACTTCAGTTAATCCAGCAAGCTTTGAAGCTCTCAGACGTCTTTCACCAGCGATAAGGGTGTAGCGATTAGGCCCATCATTAATCACAACCAAAGGTTGGATAATGCCATGTTCTTTAATTGAATTTGATAATTCAAGCAGATTTTCTTGATTGAAGTTTTTGCGAGGTTGATGGGGGTTAGGCTGAATTTGTTCAATTGGGAGCAGGTGAACTTGTGAGCCTGATGTGATTTCTTTCAGTGGCTCATCTTGCCAGCCAGGGATTAAGGCTCCTAAGCCTTTTCCTAAACCTGTTGTTTTAGCCATCTTGATCCTCCATTTTTTGTGTAAAACCGTCTGCCAGCATGATTTCTTTGGCCAGTGCCTCATAAGCTATAGCACCAGTTGACTCAGGCGCGTAGACTGAAATTGGCATGCCAAAAGAAGGCGCTTCGGCGAGTCGAATGCTGCGTGGAATATAGGCCTCAAAGACCTGTTCGGGGAAGAATTTCTGCACTTCACTGCGAACATCAGCGCTGAGGTTTGTGCGACCGTCAAACATGGTGAGTAATACACCACGTATTTTTAATTCAGGGAAAAGTCTCTGTCGAATGAGTTGGAGGGTTTGGGTGAGTTGACCTAAACCTTCAAGCGCCAGGTATTCACACTGGACTGGAATGATAACACCGTCTTTGGCGGCAATTAAACCATTCAAAGTGAGCAAACCAAGAGAAGGGGGACAGTCAATGATGATGTAATCAAAACGATCACTGATTTGATCAAGAACATTCTTAAGTCGTTTTTCTCGGTCAGAGAGTTCAACAAGTTCGATTTCCGCACCAGAAAGGTGCGGGGTGCTTGGCAAAAGTGATAACTTGAAGCGGTTATGATGCAAAATGACCTGATTGACATTGACATTATTGATGAGCACTTCATAGGTGCCGGCACTGAGTTTGTAGCGTTCAACTCCAAGGCTGGCGGTCGCGTTTGCCTGGGG
>CAZTEP010000032.1:3624-9533 GCA_964612325.1 uncultured Anaerolineaceae bacterium | reverse complement strand
AACCCGAAGACAGCATCCTGATTGCCGCTGGCACCTATTCGGATCTGAACACTTTGGGTGGCTTAAGCCAGATTGCCTATATCACCAAGTCCCTGACATTGCGCGGCGGTTACAGCCCTGATTTCAGCACCTGGGATCCTGCCACATACATCACCACTCTCGATGCGACCTCAGCCGGGCGCGCGATTTACGCCAATGGACATACAGAACTGACGCTTGTCGGACTGCATCTGACCAATGGCAATGCCACCGGACTGGGTGGCGACTGGTCTCATGATAATGATGCTGGTGGAGCTGTATTTATCAAAGGTGGTGTCGTCACCATGACCGACTGTACGGTGGAAAACAGCATTGCCGGTCAAAGCAGGATTCGACCCAGCCATGGTATGGCACAAGGAGGTGGAATATACATCGATTCCAGCACCTCCGCGACGCTGACCCACAACCTGATTCGGAATAATACTACGGCCACAGTTGACGGGGATTACTTGGGGTGGGGCGGTGGTATTGCGCTCTACTTTTCCAACATTCTGCTGGAGGATAATACTATCACGGGCAATATTGCCACCACCCAGTCACTCATCGGAGAGGGTGGCGGGATGTTAGTATATGGCGGCACAGTCACGCTGAATAACAATACCATTACATTCAACACTGCCAGCCAGAGTCCCAAAGCTCCCAACACCGCAGGCTATGGTGGCGGAATTCGCGCTTACTCGCCAGTGACCATGACCGGAAACCTGATTGCCAACAATACCGCCGGCGATGGTTTAGGGTATGGCGCTGGTTTGCATCTGGAAGGTGCGGCGGTCTTGACTGATAACCAGATTCTGCGCAACAACTGTACAAACCCCGGCCATGAATATCAGACCGGCACTGGTGGTGGGCTGTATCTCTTCAGCGGGAAAAATGCTCTGATCACCGGCAACCTTTTTGAGGATAATTTGGGTGGCGAGAGAGGCGGCGGTATCTATCTGGATGAAGGCTCCCCGACACTCATCGGAAACATCATCCGGCATAATAGAGCCGCGATATTGGGGTACGGCGCGGGAGGTGGGTTGTATCTTGAAGATGCACCGGCGCATCTGGTGAACAATCAGATCATTGAGAACATCGCCTCGGGGTACACAGGCTTTGGCGGGGGAATATATCTGGCGAGGAGCGATGCTACTTTGATCAGCAACCTGATTTCCGACAACTGGGCCAGCGTTGCATTTGAACATTGGGGAGGTGAATGGGGGGAAGGACGCGGCGGCGGGGTAGCCATCGTGGCGAGTTCCCCACAGTTGACTGCCAATCAGATTACGGACAATGTGTCCGGCACTTCCTACTATGACACCAATCTTGGTGGTGGGGTGTACCTGGAAAACACCGGCGCCACACTAAGCCATAATCTGGTATCTGGGAACACCGCCAGTACCATGTCTAATGGTTACGGCGGCGGTATTTATATCAAGGGTTGGCACGGGGCGGCACCGGTTTTGGATGGCAATGTCATCACAAACAACAACGCCAGTTTTAAATCCCTGGCCATTGACGGATTTGGTGGTGGGGTTGCCATTTATCGTATCTGTGAAACGGCACCGGTCATCCTGCGCAATAACGTCATTGCCAATAACGATTCTGACGATTATGGCAGTGGTCTGTGGGTGGGCGCTGTTGGTGAGGATCTGCCGGTGGGCGTGGTGCTTGAGCATAACACCTTTGCGAATAATAAAAATGGTGATGCCGCCATTTCGCTTCAATATGCCCTGACCGTGGAAATGAGCAACAATATCATCTCTGGCCACAATATGGGCGTGTTTGCCATGGAAAACGGCACAGTCACCATGGACGGCACGCTCTGGCATCAGAATACGGTTGATACCGGTGGCGCAGGCACCATCACCCACACCAACGATCTGACCGGCGATCCACTCTACGCTGACGCTGCCAACTTCAATTATCACCTAACGGCTGGATCGGCCGCCCGGGATGCCGCCCTTGCATCCGGTGTCACATCTGATTTGGATGGACAGGCCCGCCCCAATCCCGATACCAACCTGCCCGATCTGGGCGCTGATGAGTATTATGTTACACCACCCTCTGCTGTGACCATCTCCGGACCAGACACAGCTTATCTGGGTCTTTCCGCTACCTTCACCGCTCACACCAGCCCGGCGGATGCCACGCTCCCTCTCACCTATACCTGGCAAGCCACCGGGCAAGACCCAGTGACCCATACCGGCGGACTGGCGGATACCGTCCAGTTTACCTGGGCAGAGCCCGGCGAAAAGCAAATCACAGTCACTGTCACCAGCGATCATGGTGGGCCAGTCACCACGACCCACACGGTAATGGTGCTGCCGGTTGAGATTAAAAAAATGTATTTCCCGCTCGTTTTGCGGTGAAACCGAGTTGTCTAAACCATTAAACCTAATCACATCCTTTCTGGAGGGCTGTCAACCCCTGAAGGTGACAGCTCTCTCCATTTTCACCACATGCTAACTCCAAAGGTCGCCCTTATTTAATAATGGCGATATCAGAATGCGCGACCATGATGGCCTTGCAATCCTGGTCATTGTGGAAATTAATAAAATTTTGCATAGTGTAATCATGACCCTTTCCTGGCAACCCACACCACCCTAAAAGCGTTTTTCTCGTGTTCACCTATCAATGAAATAACTTTCGAATAAGCATAAAATAAGGTAAACTTAAAGATAATAATAAATTGTCCTTTGTTTTGCATTCCAGCGCCTTATTTTTTTACTAACACTTTAATCTTTGGAGCATCATGAAAAAGAAAACCGCTTTATTCATAACCACAATTAGTCTTTACCTTATTTTTTCGCTCACATCCTGTAGTTTTTTAGCGAAAATTTTAAGAGAAGATGCCAATAGAATTGCCCAGCAAAGCACAAAAACCAAAGAGATTAACAGGGAAGACCATGTTGCCAGCCTGGTCGCGGAATCTGCTACTCAAACCCAAGCATCTCTGGTGGAAACGCCTGCACCAATAGAACCAGCTGCCGATACACCTGTGCCAAGCCCAACGATTGAATCCATCGTGCAACCCACAGTTACCCCACTGCCAACCCAGGAATCTCTTGCTCTGCCAACGCCCAAACTCGACAAGGAAGTGCGCTGGATGGGATTAAGTTTTACCCTGCCAGGTGATCTCGACTATACAGTAACCGTTGAAGAGGTTGAGGAGTGGCCAGACCCCAACACCCTGGAGTTTGGCAAGATCGGCGCGGGGCATATCTTATTCCATCTCAACCCATCTTATGATTATCAACATTTTCACGATGGTCCCAGAATCTATGTTTTCCCCGGAGAAAGCTATTGGAAATATTATGAAGATCTCACAACTCTTATGGGACTTAATCTATTGATAGACACTGGAGATTTTTCAGACTATGCTGTCAACGAAGAACTTCCATTCCCTCGGTTTTTTAATGCCGCGCAAATATATCACAGTAACGAAAAAGTGATTCGCTTCCAAAACGGCTCCGGTATTCGCTACCTGACAGCATATCGCCAAGCCTGCGCGCCCATTGTTACCCATGACTTGTTCTACGCTTTTATGGGTCTTACTGAAGATCAAAGTTACTTTGTGGTCGCAATCATACCGATTTACCAGTCGCCACTTCAATGGACCACAGCACTCCCTCCGATTGGTGACCCCTTCTACGACAATTACAGCCAACATTTAGCTGATGTCGCCTATTTATTAAATGGCACCAATTCAGCTGATTTTTACCCCAACCTGGACCTGCTGGATAAACTGTTCGAAAGCTTAAGACTAAGTGTTCAATAAGTTTTACTTGCCTGTTTCTAAATTAAACCCTGCTCAAATCTTAGGGCAGGGTTTTTGTTCCATCGTAACTGGAACCTTTCTCAGCGAAGATGATTGAGGTATTATTAGACCATGTTTATTCCAACTACCGCCGAAGAACTAAAAGAATTGGAATGGGAAAGCCTTGATGTTATCCTCATTAGCGGTGACACTTACATTGACAGTCCCTACAGTGGCATCGCGCTCATCGGACATCAACTGATTCGTGCCGGCTTCAAAACCGGCATCATCGCCCAACCCGATTTAAATGGTCCGGAGGACATCGGTCGCCTCGGTGCGCCTCGTCTCTTTTGGGGAGTCAGCGCTGGCATGGTCGACTCGATGGTCGCCAACACCACCGCCTTGGGTAAACCGCGTCGCTTTGATGATAACACGCCCGGAGGCGCTAACACAAAACGCCCCAATCGCGCCAGCATCGTCTATACCAACCTGATTAAACGCTGGTTTAAAAACCCGGCGCCCATCGTTTTAGGCGGCATTGAAGCTTCTTTGCGTCGCGTGACCCATTATGACTTTTGGTCAGACAGCCTGCGCCGATCCATTTTGTTGGATTCAAAAGCCGACTTTTTGCTCTATGGCATGGCCGATTTCAGTATTATTGAACTGGCTGAAACCCTCAAAATGGGAGGTGACCCACGCGCCATACGTGGTTTGTGCTACTTAAGCTCAGAGCCACCCCGTGACTACATTGAGTTGCCCAGTTTTGAGGCCTGTGATTTGAACAAACAGAAATTCATTGAAATGTTCAATATCTTTTATGAGAACAATGACCCCAGCAGAGGAAAAGGCCTCAAACAAAAAACGGGTAATCGTTACGTCATACAAAACCCACCTGCCAAACCCTTGAACACCGAAGAATTGGATTGGGTTTACAGCGCGGATTTTGAACACGCCGTGCATCCTTATTACGCTGCCATGGGAGAAGTGCGCGCCATGGAGACCATTCGCAATTCCATCGTCACCCACCGTGGCTGTTACGGCGAATGTAACTTTTGCGCGATTGCTTCGCATGAAGGCCGGCATATCAGTTGGCGCTCCAAGGACTCCATCCTGAATGAAGCGCGACAATTGGTGAACCGCAAAGGCTTTAAGGGCATTATTCACGACCTTTCCGGCCCCACTGCCAACATGTACGGCTATGACTGCGCTATTAAAAGTACTAAAGGGGCCTGTTCGCATCGCAGTTGCATTTATCCTGAGGTCTGTCCCAGCCTAAAGCTCACCCACGCGCCCCATCTTGAGCTTTTGCGCGAATTGCGCGAGCTTCCCAATGTGCGTAAAGTTTTTGTAGGTTCCGGAATCCGCTATGATATGGTCATGGCCGATAAACAGCACGGCCCTGCATACATTAAAGACTTAGCCACCCATCATGTTTCCGGTCAACTTAAATTGGCTCCGGAACATTCAGAACCTGAAGTACTCGAACTGATGCGCGTACCAAACAAGCAAACCTTGCTTGACTTCAAAAAGGCCTTTGAAGCCGAAAGTGCCGAACAAGGCCTGGAACAGTATTTAAGCTATTATCTTATCGCCGCCCACCCCGGATGTACCAACGAAGCCATGCTTGAGCTCCAAAAATTTGCGTTAAGCCAGTTAGGCGTTTTACCGGAACAGGTGCAAATTTTCACCCCTACCCCGTCAACCTATTCCAGCTTGATGTACTACACAGAGATGAATCCTTTCACTGGCGAAAAACTTTTTGTCGAAAAGTCTGAAACCGGCAAAATGCAACAAAAAGCCTTTATCACCGGATGGCGTAACAAACCGCCCAAGCCAACGCGACGCGAAGACCGTGAGCAACACGACGACCGTGAGCGACCAAGACGGCCAAAAAACGATGAGCCAGTCAGAGAAACACGCATCGTGCGCGATGATGCCGGACGTTTCTTCATGAACCGCAAGCCTGAAGGCTGGGTAGACCGTAAACCCAAAGATCAGAAAAAGCCTTATCAATCAGAGCGTTCAGACCGTGATGGTAAATGGCGCGCCGAAGGCGAGCGACCGCCACGCGACAAAACACCATACGACCCCAACCGCCGACCTCCACGCGCTGAAGGCGAGCGACCACCAC
>CAZTEP010000032.1:0-3524 GCA_964612325.1 uncultured Anaerolineaceae bacterium | reverse complement strand
AAACCATACGACCCCAACCGCCGACCTCCACGCGCTGAAGGCGAGCGACCACCACGTGACCGAGGTCGAAAAGATTACCGCAAGTCTCAAGATCAGTCCCGCAAACCTTACGCTAAAGGAGATAAAAAGGATAAACATGGGAAGTCCAGTTGAAATCCCTTACCTCATCAAAATAGCAGGCAGCGTATTTTTAGCCTTTATTCTTTTTGGCATCGCCTTGGTTCTTATCAAAAAAAGTAAAGACAAACGCCAAAGCGCTTCCCTGGAGCGACGGCGTGAAAGCTACTTAGCTTTCCCACAAAAAGCGACCCTGCCCCAGGAAGCCCTCACCGCCACTGAAGGCAGCGCTGCAGAGCGCGAACAAACAATTCGCGGACATTACCGTCACTGGCTTGAGCGTTACATTCTGCCAACTTACGATGCCCGTGGCGCGTTTATGCGTGTTGGCGTGGAACGCAAGGGCCTGCGCTACCAGGTGGGCACCAGCTCGATGGGACAGGCTTTGGCCTTGTTCCTGTCTGTGCTCATTTCCGGTGATGACCTGAGCGCGCCAGACCGTTTTGAGCGTTTGCTCACCTTTCTCGTCGCCCACCCCAGCAGTCAAACTGAAGACCTCAGCACCTGGTACACCTTCCCCGATATGAGCGCTCCACCCAAATTAGAAGCCGACCCTCACGCGGAAGCCTGGATTGCTTACAGCCTTCTAATGGCCGAAAAACAGTGGCAACAGGGTGATTTGTTCAATTACAACAACGTACTTCATTACCGCCTGAGCGCGTTAAGCCAATTGCAAAGCGACATTGAGGCTTCTGACCACAAACGCGCCATCTACGCGCCCCTCTTCTTCAAAGCCTTCGCCCAGTACGCGGATGATGCTGAAGTCTGGAACCGCATCGCCGATGAACTGCGTCAGGAATTATTAAAGCATATTAAAGAGGCCAAATTCACTCTGGATGGCTCTGCTGAAGAAGCCTGGCTGGCCTTTAGTGCCTGGCATTTTGGTATGGCTGGCTTGCACGAAAAAGAAGATAAGCATCGAAAAATGGCTAATCAGTTTCAATCCTTGGTTTATGAGGCCGTAAAAACCCTGCCGGCTTCACTCTCAAGAGAAGAAAACGACGGTCTTTCTCCCTTAGCCATGTTAGCCTGTTGCGCGCCATTGGCCATGTTGCAAAACGACCAGGGGCTGGTCTCGCGCTACTGGCAGGTGCTTAGCCAACACACCTCCGAAACCCGCGACGCGATTGGCGAAAGCCTGCGCCTCCTGGCATTAATGACTCTGAACGGTAATTTTTGGTCTTTGCAATAAACGCGGTTTTAATGGCGCGAAGAAAAATAATTATCCTACAGGTGTCCTCATCGCGCGCGTGTTTTTACCCACAGCGGGACGCCAGGGCCTGGATACCAAACAGAGATCTTTCCTGTCTCATGACCATGTCAGGCACATTGTCATGAAACCAAATGAGAACAGTTCGATAAACATATTTATTGCCGGGTGATGAGCTAAAGAATCCATCCGCCTGGCTGTTACATGTCAACTCAGTACCAATATTGTGGCACTCAACACTTACTTTTTATTCAGTATCGGCACGTATATCTTTGAACCAACCTTCCCTCGGAATAAGCCCTGAAAATAAGTCCCCACGTAAAGCGTGTTCGTATCTTTAGGATTAATTACCATGTTTAATATGATGGGTTTAATTGGAAGTCCCCGGTTGTCGGCCCTCCAGGACACGCCACCATCATTACTTATAAAAACTCCGTCACCCCAGCTTCCCGCGTATATCGTGCCTGGTGTTTGTGGGTCTATCACAATGGAACGAACACAAACATTTGTCATCCCCTCATTGGCCTCACTCCAGCTCTCTCCACCATTAATACTCTTATAAACGCCAAGATAATGCGTTCCCACGTAAAGCGTACCCGGTGTTTGTGGATCTATAGCGAGAGTATAGATATCTCGGTCTGGCAGTCCATCGATAATCTTGCTCCAGCTCTCCCCACCATCAACGCTCTTATATACTCTTCGAATACCTTCTCCTACCGCGTAAAATGTGTCTGGTGTTTGCGGGTCTATTACCAAACTGCGAAGCAGTGAGATTGTTATTTCATCGTTGATTGGGTACCAGTTTTCGCCTCCATCATTGCTCTTATGGATTCCCTTAGCCCTTACTGCTGCGTAAAGTGTAGTCGGCGTTTGAGGATCTATTGCCAAAGTATCAATACCCAATAATGGCAGTCCATTGTTTATCGCGTTCCAGGTCTCTCCACCGTTGACACTCTTATAAACGCCGCCTCGTTTCGTTCCCACGTAAAGCGTACCCGGTGTTTGTGGGTCTATCGCTATGGAATTAATAACAAAACATTTCAATCCGTTGATAGCCTTATTCCAGTTTAACCCACCATCAACGCTCTTATAAACGCCTCGGTCTTCTGTTCCCACGTAAAGTATATCCGGCGTTTGTGGGTCTATCGCCAGGGAAGCCATGGATGGATACACCACTCCGTCGGTGATAGAACGCCATTTTTCCGCGTAACTGACACTCTTGAAGACCCCTTCAACCGTTCCCGCGTAAAGTGTGCCCTGCGTTTGCGGGTCTGCTACCAGGGTTGTGATAATCTGGTCTGTCAGTTCGTTGTTAAACGCGGTCCAGCTTCTACCAAAATTGAAACTCCTGAAGACTCCATGCCCAAACGTTCCCGCGTAAAGTGTGCTTGGCTTTAGTGGGTCTATCAGAATAGAGCTAATATCAAAGGCTGTCAATCCTTCATTGGTCGGGTACCAGTCTAAACCACTATTGACACTTTTAAAGATTCCACTCTCATATGTTCCCGCGTAAAGCGTAGCTGGTTTTTTGGGATCAATCACGAGAGAAGTAATCCTCAGATCTGTTAGTCCGTTGTTAAATTCGCTCCAGCTTTCCCCACCATTGAGACTCTTAAAAACCCCACCATCCCAGGTTCCCGCGTAAAGCGTATCAGGAGTTTGCGGGTCTATTGCAATAGACCTGATATTCAAGACCGTCAATCCTTCGTTGACCGGGGACCATTCTAAACCACTGTTGACAGTTTTAAAGATTCCGCCCTCATACGCTCCCGCGTAAAGTGTCCTTGGCGTTTTTGGATCTACCACAATCGACCTAATATCCAGAACCGTCAATCCATTGTTAATCTGAAACCACTCTATACCATTGTCACTCCTAAAGATTCCTTCATCACTCGTTCCCGCGAAAAGCCTCAAACTTGAAAAATCTATCGCCATTGATAAAAAATTGAGACTTGTTAACTTGTTGTTAAACGATACCCATTTTTCCCCATTATTTGGGCTCGTAAAATATCCATCACCATAAGCGCCTAAATACAGCTGTCTGCTATCGCCCGGGTGTACCGCGATGAAACTGACCTGGAGATGACTTAAACCTGTGTCATAACGCTCCCAATAGACTGTATCATCAGCGCTGACATCAGTAACAGGCAGGCTGATGAGCAATATTATGGTGATTAATAGCACATGGATTAGTTTT
>CAZTEP010000031.1:0-9556 GCA_964612325.1 uncultured Anaerolineaceae bacterium | reverse complement strand
ATAAAACATTTAGCCGCAAAGGGAATAACCTGAACCTCAACCTGCCGGTTGATTTTTACACCGCCGCCCTGGGAGGTGAAGTGACCGTACCGACCATGACAAAACCGGTTAATCTCACCATTCCAGCAGGAACAAACACGGGTAAAACCTTTAGGCTTAAAGGTTTAGGCATGCCCTACCTACGCAAAAAAGGTCAAAAAGGCGATTTATTAGCTAAGGTTGAAATACAGCTCCCCAAACCACTCAGTCAGGCTGAAAAAGAGAAACTCCAAGCCCTGCGAAATGAATTTCATAGTTAAGATGAATGCCCTGCTGAAAGTCTAAAACCAGCCTTGTTTTAGAAAATTGCACGAAATCTGTTAGATATAACTGACAGATTTCTTGTTTCCTGCTTTTTATCAGTTATATCTGACACTTTCTTGTTTTTTTTTCATTTTGTCGGTTATAACTGACAAAAGTGAGGTGAGTCATAATTATCCGAGAAAACTATCTAAAAAAATCCACCCATTTATTGACAAACCGAATGAAGCTACCTTCAATCGCGAGATATCGCCCCTGCTGGACATAAAAGACAACTACCCCAAATACATCATCTCAATGGATCCGATCAATCGCAGCACACAAGGCATAAAACATTTGCATATTTTGACATTCTTGCTGGAGACAGAGCGTTTATAGGCTACAATAAGGTAATATGAATACCGTTTTTCGTAAACACATCACCGTTTTTGCCGGCTCAGCAGACGGTTTACCAGATTCACACATGCAAATTGCCTGGCAACTTGGCGAAGCTCTCGCCAGGCAAAACCGAATCTTAATCTATGGCGCTGGTTCAACCGGACTGATGGGCGCGGTGGCCAATGGCGCGCTAAAAAACCAGGGCAAAGTCATTGGGGTGGTAAACGACGCGCTCAACCTTGAACATCTCATCCATGCCACTTTGAGCAAACTTGAAACGGTAAGAGATATCCAAACCCGCCAAAAGCGCATGCTTGAATTAGCTGATGGCATAATCGCGCTTCCCGGTGGCTATGGCACCTACTATGAGACCGTTGAAGCGCTCACCTGGGCGCAGATTGGCCTGCACACAAAACCAATTGGTTTGCTTAACATTGAGGGTTATTTTGACCCTTTCATCCACATGGTTGAACACAGCATTACCTTAGGCTACATCTACCCGGAACATCGTGGGCTCTTCATGGATGCCTCTGATCCAATCACCCTACTCGAAAAAATCGACAGTTTCACCCCTCCCAAAAACATGAACAGGTGGTTAGACCGCACATGATGAATCAAATTACCACCCTTTTGATTGATCTTGACGATACTGTTTATCCAAGCTCTCTCAATATTTGGCCACTCTACATGGAGCGTATTCAAAGTTATTTACGCGATGTTTTAGGCGTGCCTCACGAGGAAGCTCATGCCTTACAACATCGCCTCTTCATAGAATATGGCACGACCTTACGCGGTTTGCAGGTTGAACGGGACGTTGATATGCATCACTATCTCGCCTGGGTACATTCAGTAGACCTTTCGGACCACATGAAGCCTGACCCAGCCCTGCGAAAAGCGCTTGAAAGTCTTCCCCAACCCAAATGGATTTACACCAATGCCAGTGTCGCCCATGCCGAAAATGTTTTGGGGCTGATGAACTTGCGCGACTTGTTTGAAGGCATTATTGACGTTGTTGCCACCGCGCCTTACTGCAAACCCCAACCGGGTAGTTATGCCATCGCGCTAAAACTTGCCGGCGATCCAGCACCTGAAACCTGTCTTTTTCTTGATGACCGTGAGAACAATTTAGACACAGCACGCGAACTTGGTATCCATACTGTGTTGGTCAAACCCGGCGCAAAAAGCAGTCACCCGGTCATTAGCAAACTTGCCGATTTACCAGAGTACCTGTCTCGAAACACCTATTGTTAAGCTTCTATCTTTCCAGTGAAATGGTGTTAAATATGGTATTCTTATATCTTGAACGATTATTCTCTGCGTGTTCTCGCGTTAATAATGGAGGATTAAATGAAAAACAACTCTAACCGCACTGTTTTAACAATTATCCTAATTGTGCTCATTGTGGCCACATCTTTTGGTGCCGGCCTTACCGTTGGAAGCGTGGTGCGATATAACCCTATCCGAATAGCCTTAGGCTATGACAAAATAAGCACGAAATGCCCAAATGTTTATGAAAACGATGGTGATTGCCAGTGTCAGGACTGTCAGGATTGTGACTATTATTGCGAAATTCGAAGTGATGAACCCTGTCCGGCAATTATGTATGGTGAAGACGCGGGCAAATGTTCTGAATATGTCAGCTCATCTACCCCCAGGGAACTCAAAAACCTTTTTAAACCCTTCTGGGAAAGTTGGGGATACCTGCATAAATATTATGTTGATCAACCTCTGGATGACGTTGAACTAATGCGCGGTGCCATTGAAGGCATGTTAGCCGCTACTGGCGACAAACATACTTCCTATATGGACCCTCAAACTTATGAACAGGCCAACGCGGAAATGGAAGGCTCTTACACCGGCATTGGTGCCTGGGTGAATACCAGTGGTGAATACGTTGAAATTGTTTCGCCAATGAAAGGTTCACCAGCTGAAGAAGCTGGTTTAAAGCCCAAAGACATCGTGATTGCTGTCAATGGCAACGATGTCACTGGCACGGCAGGCGACATCGTTTTGCAATCGATTTTAGGCCCCGCAGGCGAGGTGGTCGTGCTCACCATCCGCCGTGGTGATGAGGTTTTTGATGTCAGCATCACACGCCGTGTTATTCAGGTGCCTGTGGTTGATTATGAAATACTTGAAGGCGATATTGCCTATATCGCTCTCTATACCTTCAATGATAAAGCGACTGAGCAAATCGACAACGCGCTTAGTGAGCTCATGGCACAAAATCCCAAAGGGCTTATTTTTGACCTTCGCGATAACGGTGGTGGTTTTCTTTATGCTGCCATTGAAATCGCCTCTCAGTTCCTTAGCGATGGCGTTGTGCTATATGAGGAATTTGGCGGTGGAAAACGCGAAGTTTATGAGGTCGAGCCCAACGGCAAAGCAACCGAGCTGCCAATGGTTGTACTGATAAATGGCGGTTCTGCGTCGGCATCAGAAATCGTGGCCGGCGCGTTACAAGACCACGAACGCGCCACCCTCATTGGTGAAATTAGTTATGGCAAGGGGTCAGTGCAAAACTGGATCGACCTATCAGACGACCAAGGTGGCGTGCGCATTACCATCGCGCGATGGCTCACCCCCGATGGTCATCAGATAGCTGAAATCGGTCTTACGCCAGATATTGTTGTTGAGTACACACAAGAAGACTTCGATGCCGGACGCGACCCACAACTTGAGGCAGCGATTGAGTATTTGACAAAATAGGACTTAATTTGAAAGGGTAAACCAGGATGCCTTTTAACCTCACTTACATCATCTTTATTTTGCCAGGCTTGGTACTGTCGATAATTGCCAGTATCGCTGTAAATTCAGCTTACAAAAAATGGAGCCAAGTGCGCAACGCGCGCAACCTAACCGGTCTCCAGGTAGCTGATTATCTCAAAACACGTTATAAACTTGATGAATTGCGCTTTATTCAAGCGCGGGGCACACTCAGCGACCATTACGACCCCAGCAGGAAAACCTTGGCGCTCTCGCAAAACGTTGGCGCTATACCATCGATAGCAGCCATGGCAATTACCGCGCATGAGCTCGGGCATGCTGCACAAGACCGTGACGAATACGCACCTATGAAATTGCGCCGTGTACTCGTGCCCATCGTCAATATTGGCGCCAACATTGGCATGATTTTAGTCATCATTGGCATCCTGTTGAACTTGTTCGGATTAGCAACCATAGGGGTTATCTTGTTTGCCAGCACAACCTTGTTCTCACTGATTACCGTGCCTATCGAACTGGACGCATCAAAACGCGCAAAAGTTATGCTTGAAGAAAGCCAGCTAATAACCAGCGAAGAGGAACGCAAGGGTATCAATAAGGTTCTCAATGCCGCAGCCTGGACTTACGTGGCAGGTCTGGTAACATCAATTATGCAGTTGCTCTATTATGTTTCCCTGATTGGTGGAAGCCGACGCAGATCATAATTCTGTTTGAACGACATTCACTACCAAACCCACCACGCCAGCTTCTTAAAAATGGCGTGGTGTTTTTTCTTGTATCGCTGTTAGTCTGTTCCATTTTTTGATGTGATTATCATTCGCTTTTTTTAGGCGTTTTTTGCACAGCAGGCATTATGTCAAAAATGAACAGAGTATAATACCATTATCTAATTCAAACAGGAGTATGCCATGACACCAACCCGATGGGACCTTTCTAACATTTACACCGGCCTTGACGACCCTAAACTTGGCGAGGACATTCAATTCCTCAAAACCGTCACCGCGGAACTTTCAGAGCTTTATGAAAAAGAGCTCGTACCTGCTCTTAGCTCAGACATCAGTGCCGAAGCTCTTAGCCAGCATCTCAATATCATCATTGACCAACGCAACCAGATTAGCATCAAAGCCAACGCCATCATGGCATATCTGGGCGCGACCCTCAGCGTTGATTCCTTCAACAAACAAGCTGAACAGCTTTATTCCAAGGTGCAAATTGAGCTCATTCCACTCAACAACCTAAGCAATCGTCTCTCAGCATGGCTTGGCAAATTAGGTGAGCGTCTGCCCAAAGCTCTGCAAGTGCCAGGTTCAGCCCATGAACACAGTTTCGCGCTGCTTGAAGAAGCCGAACAAAGCCGCTATATGATGAGCGAAGCCGAAGAAGAACTCGCTAACGAACTAAGTCTGTCTGCCAGTGGCGCCTGGGAGAACCTGCAAGGCGTATTGACCTCACAAAAAAGCGTTGAATTCGAGCTCGACGGCAAAACACAAACCCTCCCCTTACCAGCACTCATCAACCTGCGCAGTCATCCAGACGCTAATACCCGCGAACGCGCCTACAAACTCGAAATGCAGACCTTTGAAGAGATGAAAGAGCCTCTCGCTGCCTGCATGAACGGAATCAAAGGCGAAGTGAACGTGCTCAACCGCAAACGTGGTCGCCAGGACGCGCTGCACAGCGCGCTGGATATGGCACGAATCGACCGTGAAACTCTTGAAGCCATGATGGGCGCTATGCAGGATTCCTTACCCATGTTCCGCGACTACTTCCGCGCCAAAGCCAAAAAACTCGGTTATGAAAAATTGCCCTGGTGGAGCCTTTTCGCCCCCGTAGGTACCGCCAACAAAAGCTATACTTTTAGCGAAGCCAAACAACTGATTTTAGAAAACTTCGCCAAATTCTCACCCGAAATGGCCAAACTGGCCGAAACAGCATTTGACAACAACTGGATTGACGCAGAACAACGTCCCGGCAAACGCGGTGGCGCTTTCTGTATGGGCATCCGTAGTGTTAAACAAAGTCGCATCATGAGCAACTTTGATGGCTCATTTGACCAGGTGATGACCCTGGCGCATGAGTTAGGCCACGCATTCCATAATTATTGCATTTACCAGGCCGATAAAACGCCCTACCAATCCCGCACGCCAATGACCCTGGCCGAAACAGCCTCAATTATGTGCGAAACAATCGTGCTAACCGCCCTGCTTGAGAGTCCCTCTTCAAACGAAGAGGAACTGGTCTTGCTCGAAACAGCCATCGGCAGCGACGCGCAAACCATTGTAGATATCATGTCGCGCTATTTGTTTGAGATGGAGGTTTTCACACGCCGTGAAAAAGCCACTCTTTCTGCTGATGAAATTTCTGAAATCATGTTGCAGGCTCAGCGCGACACCTACGGTGACGGCATTGACCCAGAGGTGATGAACAAGTTCGCCTGGACCTGGAAACCGCATTACTACAGCGCGGATCTCTCGTTCTATAACTTCCCTTATGCCTTTGGCACACTGTTTGGCAAAGGCTTATACGCGATTTATCTTGAAAAGGGCGAGGCTTTCTTGAATGATTACAAAGCGCTTCTCGCCAGCACCGGCGAAGCCAGCGCTGCAGATTTAGCCGCTCGCTTTGGTATCAACATTCGCGATAAGGCTTTCTGGAAGAGTTCTCTGGATACGCTCAAACCAATGATTGAGCGATATATCGCGCTTTAGGTTCTCCAACCCGAGTAATTATTAAGGATCACGTCAATTCACAAAACCAAAAGACCCTCGTTGATGATGAGGGTCTTTTTTATGGCATCTTTAATCAATTACAACGCACTATTCATCAAATATTGAAACGCTGAAATTATCGAAATTTACCTTAAGGCCACTTTGTTCATAACTGGCAGCGTATAAACCACTTAGACCAGGCTTGAAATCATCATCAACGACTCGCGCTAAAACCTGACCATTAACCGCAAATTCAAGTATTTCAAGACCACAGCGCGCGGTCAGACGCAGGTTTTCCTCAGTGTTTATGGCAGGTGAATACTGCCAGTTATGGAGAAAACGCATTTCCCCATCCTCAACTTTCCATATCGCGAAGTAAGCATTCTCACTCACCGCGAAAACGGTCCTGTTTTCGCCGTTCACCCCACACAAAAGGCCAAACTCACCATCATAACGAGGCTCAAGGACTTTAATGTCGGTTTCTATGAGCATGTCATCATAGGCATAATCAACCACCGACCAAAGCCGCGATTGGCTTTGGTCAAACTCAAAGAAGTAACCGCCATCGTTAATACCTTGCTCACCCGATTCCGTTTTTGTCACCTGCCAGCGATTGTGATTGTCCGAAAAATCATCCAACTCAACCAGTTTTGCCTGGCTAAACAGCAGACCGTCACCATGCCCTGCAGCCACAATCTTAAGCTCGCCACGTCTCGCGGCATCAATCATTGTTTCAACCAAATGAATCGGTCGCAAGGTATCAATCGGCAAACTGATGCGATGACATGCGTCAAACGCGTCAATGCGCCCATCGCGATTGCCATCTACCAAAGCCTTGCAGTCAATATCTTTGGGGTCAAAGCTTACTGGCGACTTGTGAATTGGCACCGCCAAAAGTTCGCCCGCTTCATTCAAAACCGGCGCGCCAAGATAAGATGACGGAATCGCTTTTTCAGCGTGAATTAATACCTTCTCTCCGAAAGGAAACTCAGAACCAAAATCGTTGATTTTCAAAGAACTCGTTTTTATGGTTTCTCTTTCTTTGGTTAGACCCGGATATCCTAAAACAGATAAACTTTCGCCATTCTCAAGCGCGCGCGAATCGCCTGTGCGTAAGGCTGGTAAATTCAGGAACGCGGGATCAATCGCTTTGCCATCAAGCGTTGTTCGGGGTTTGATGATGGCCAGACCGAGGTCAAAATCAGCTTGTACAATCGAAGCCTGATAGATCGGCACCGGCGGCGCGTTTTCATCCACGGTTAATGAGACGATTAGTTCCTCGATCTGAAAGAAACGGTCAGAAAGCACCAGTTCAGAACCCGTTAAGATAAGACCATCCGGACTGATAATCGTGCCTGACCCACTCCAAATGAGCATGCGTTGGCCATTGACCTCAGATACCGCGTCAATTTTGACCACACTCAAATAGCTTGGTTCGTTGTT
Organism: uncultured Anaerolineaceae bacterium; assembly: GCA_964612325.1. GTDB lineage: Bacteria > Chloroflexota > Anaerolineae > Anaerolineales > Anaerolineaceae > Mesolinea. The sequence continues at coordinate 2,003 of CAZTEP010000031.1, read as the reverse complement.
TACCTCTTCAGGTAAGGTTTTAGCCACTCCTGGTTTCCAGCCTAAGGGATTCACCCCTGCCACACTGATGTTCAGGTCAAACTGATGCGCCCCATCTGGGGTTGTGAGGTCACCAAAACCCTCAAAGCTACCTGTTGCCACGGCTTCAAAACGAAACACAAGTTTTTCAGCGCCTTGGGGGGCAATAGTGCGCTTGAACTCAAACACCCAATCACCCTTGGCATTAATCGTGCGTGGCATAGCCGGTTGTGTACCAAGAAAGGCGGATCCGGTTACAAAATCAGCAGGCAGAAGAATCGTCTCTGTTTCTATATTAAAGGTGCCATTATTTTGAATCAACACCTCTAATTCAAACAACTGCCCTTGCGATAAACATCGTTTGGGTAGCGTTACAGAAACAGATAAGCCTGCCTTATCCCCATTGCCTGAATTATTAGTGCAGGCAACAAGAAGCAGTAAAACAAAGAGACTTGACAGGAGAAAATAAAGATAAAGAGGCTTTTTAAAAGTCATTGATTTCCCGGGTTTTTAATTAATTAGTCTGAGAGCGTCGAAAGTGAAACAGCTTTTTATTCTATTTCATCGCTTTTTGAATTATACTACTGTTATTATGACTACCGAAAACACGCCCAACAACAATACGCAATCTTTAGATGAATTTTTTGATGGTTTCAGAGAATTCATACGGGATCTTAACAAAACGAAATCAGAAGAGATCTTTACTATAATTGGAGAAATAGACAAATACACATACAAACAATACGAAAATAAAGCCTATTTTACACTCTACGCGAATAAAGTTTTTTTTGATTTTAGAATTTGGGACACTAACAAGATCCCAGAAGACACTCTCAACAACCTGTCCAAAGGTAAAGAGGTAAAGGTTGAAGGCCATTTGCAATTCAGCACAAAAGGGGACTTAGCCTACATTAGCGTAAATAAAATCGAAATATTAGGAGACGGCGAACAAGCCAAACAACGCGCCAAAACGAAAAAAGACCTTGAAAATGAAGGTTTAATTAAGGCGGATAAAAAGGAATACAGAATAGAAAATCCTTATCCTCCCAATCATATCGGCTTGATTGCCGGTGAAAACAGCGAGGCCTATCAAGATATCTTTTCTCAATTAGGCAATCATAAATTTTTTGGCACATTAACGTTTGTACCAAGCAAGATGCAAGGTGACACCGCGCCAGAAAGCATTCTCAATGCTATCCGGTTGCTTAATGAACATCAAAATGATAAAGGTGAAGCTGTCGATTTAATCATCATCGCGCGTGGAGGAGGTAATGAAGAGGACTTTAGATGCTTTGACGATATAGAGTTAGCGCGTGGAATAGGTATTTCTAAAACACCTGTAATGACCGCGCTTGGTCATGCCAGCAACAAGTTTTTAGCAGATGAAACAGCCGAATATTCTGCTGTTACGCCTTCAGCAGCCATAGATTCTATTATGAAAGAAGACTGTAAAACACTTTATCTGAATGAGTTAACAAGCATAAATGAAACTATCCGAAATAACATAAGCGATTTTTTTGATACACGTGAAGAAGGCCTTCAACGACAATTGAAAAACATCAACAAACTTACTGTTGAAAAAATCGCAAGATTAGAATCCAATTTAAACAAACAAAATGAAACACTTCAACGTCTTGATCCCTTGTTAAACGAATACAAACGTGGTTATACCATCATCACTGATCCCTCAGATCCAAAGCAATATGCTATAGGCAAAGATATTGTCTTAAAAACTGTTGATTATATTATCAAAGCCAAAATTGAAGACATTAAAAAGAAAGATTAAAATGCCAAAGCAAGAAAAAGACAAAACCTTTCAAGAAAAGTTTGAGGCGCTCAAGAAAACAGAAAGAAAGTTAAAAATTATAGACTTCTCGCACGAAGAGTGTTTAAAACATCTCAAAGAATTCAGAAAACTGAGAAATGAGTGTAGAGATTATGTCCATTTAGCTGGAATGGAATATAAAACATTGAAAAACAGTTTT
>CAZTEP010000030.1:0-9611 GCA_964612325.1 uncultured Anaerolineaceae bacterium | reverse complement strand
TATTATACTCCGTTAATTAGAATAATAAAAGGTTTTTTGGATTAATTGCAAAAAAACTTGTGCCAGGGTGGATTATCGCGATATGATGAAAGACAAACCGATATCTGTGCCGAGTTGGTATTACAAAGCGTATAAGTTCATGCTGCGCTTTACGCCGGAATGCCTCCGGCGCCGCGTCATCGACTGGATCACCGCGGGGAAGTAGCAACTTGGCTAAAGTCGTTATCGTTTACTAATAAACATAATAAGCAATGAGCTGTTCCAAAATAGATAAGCTTCGCGGACGACTGTGGCATCGTTTCGGTTCATGACTTCTTTGTGACCGTGCATGAGGTTGTTTCTGACAGTATATAGGAGCAAGACCAGCTGATTGGTTAATAAATAAATATTTGTTCGGTCTCCTTCTATGAAGTTGGTTGAATATGGGGGCGCTACATGAATGGGGGGACAGGGATTTGATTTTAGCAGACGTGTTTTTGAAAAAGCAATCTACCTGAGGCATGTGGTAGATAGAGTATGCAATTAAATTTAACCCTAAGTTTCTGGAAACAAGACGGTAATTAAGCAATTTACTCTTCTAAAATCAACGGGTTTGCGCCTTATGAGAATTTTACTTTGCGCATTGAATAAAAGAAAGAGGATGTTTAGTGTTTTAAAACAAAAACCACTTCGCATCTCAGATGAGACATCGACCGGCACGTTTTTTAAGCATTGTAAGTAGTAATTTGTTTAATTGTTTATTGGTACTTACAATTTGTTTGTTCCCACGTGGAACAATTCTCTTTTTTTTGTTATCAGTTTATTTGTCTGTTTTTGCGCCCATATGCGCTAAACTAACGCCGGTCAGCGAAATGGTCTGACGAGTAAAATATAGCATGCTTTTCTTCGAATGTCAACCTTTTTTTGAAAGTTAACGGGAAAAACCATCATTTATATTGCGAGTTTATTCATCTGGTCGATTGCTCTTTGAATATCTATATCCCTGCGATACCAAATTGTGAATTCTCCGTTGACTCCGATTTCAATGTGTGTATTTGTTCTTTGCATGATATTATTGATATTCTTATATTTTCGACCAATAACCCGACCTGCCTTATCTGAAGGGATCCGAATGACCTTAAAAGCCATATCTGCTTTTTTGATCGATAATTCCACATTACCCTCATTAATCTTTGATAAATCCAGAATTTTTACACGAACTTTTTGATTAGGTGAGACTTTCTGAGCAACTGAGTCAACATAATCCCAGGCAATTTCGCTCTTCTTTACTCTTCCAACAATACCGTGCTTAATTTTGACAAATGCTGCATATTCGAGAATCTTAATGACGATTCCGTCAACATCTTCATAAAGCTCGAATAGATCTTCATTGGTTGAGGGAAGATTTAGTGAGATTGTATTATCGTCATTAATTTTGTTGATGATAACGACTTTCTTCTCTCCAACCTTGAAAACAAAACCTGGATTCACTTTGTAAAAAGCTGTGACAACCTGTAGAGGAAGTAAACCGGAGATATCATTATTAATTCTTACAAAAAAGCCATGCTTCGTTTTATTTGTGATTTCACCTACAAATTCTTTTCCTTCAGGATAGCGTCGTTTTATGTAATCGTTTTGATTAGGGAGATCAACCTCAAGAAATCCTGTTTTCTTATTGATTTTCTTTAACACACACTCAAACCATCGGCCTTTATCGACGTATTTTGGCAGGTGAGGATGATCTTTAGCTAATTTTGCATAAACTCCCTCATTAAATTGAATAATTACATCATTTTTCGTCACGTTTATTGCATATCCAGTTATTGTTTGACCTTCCTTATCTTTATATTCATCTAATTGTTCAAGCAGAATGGATTTCGCATTAATGCGATTAGATTGAATATACAGTTCTATAAGGCTACGGCGTAATTTTTGATCATTTGTTTGCTTTAGTAAAGTGTTTAGGTCTGAATACTTTATGCGATTATTTACAGACAATTTAAAGTTTTCTGGTTCCCATACAAATTCGCAATCAGAATTGTTGAGAATATTTAAAAAGTCTTCTGAAATTAGTGCCGTCTTGACGCTTGCTTCTTGCTGTTGAAGTATCTGGATGTCGATTACTGCCTCTTTTTCCAATGTTTGCTGTGCTGGAGGGAAATGCTTGTTTCCTACAAACACTGAAATCGGAATGGGTATCCTTTCGTCTTCGTTTTGTTCAATAATTAGGTGAGCTCCTTTTTCTTTAGAGAAGATTTTTGCCTTTAAGATTTGATCCGGGACCGGTAGGTGTTCTTCCAAAAGCGGTAATGTTGTCAGCTTTATTCTTTGCGTGGCTAAATCTATTTTTTCGATATAAGCTTTGAAACATGTAGCTAATTCGATGAGTTTAATAAATTCATACCTACCTGAAAAGAATAAATCTCTGGCGTCCATGACAACTTCTAAATCATAACCTTCAGGATTAACCACCAATGAGATTTGCTTATCACCTGGGAGCTGTTCATACTCAGTTACTTTAACTCTAATAATATCTCCCTCAGTAAAATTTCCAATGAATCGTTCAAATTCGTTGGGGTCACCTATTGATTTGAGATCCAAATAAGGTGTTGTGGCGTTTTCAATTTTATGTTCGATGACGCGAGCAATAATCGGATCAGATAGCTCATCATTTACTGAACGGAGTCTTCCTTGAGTTGAGACTTTTTCAATGTTGAGAGAAGAGAAGATGTCAAGTTCCGAAGCTTGTGAATCAGTCTGGGATTTGTTGAGCGGTGTTTCACTGAATTCATCCAATGCCAACCCTTCAAGCGGATCAGGTTCTTCTGGGTCTTGATAAACCTCGATGTCCAATTCTGAGCCTGCCTGTGGGTCTAAGTCCGGGGCGAGGTATTCAACCGGATCTTCAACATAGATGATTTCACCTTCAGGGGATGTTTCAACAATATCTGGGGGAGCGGAACTGATATTTTCTGAACCAATCATGCTGGTTCCATTGCTTCCATTTGAGAGGAGGTCGTCTTTTGGGATGCTCAGCTTGCAATTAATAGGATAGAGTTGATCCAAGAATAATGTGTTAACAGGCAGGCCTGTTTGTTGCTGAGATTCTATTTTGGCGACTGATTGAATGAATTCCATCCAGGGTTTTTTATATTCATCAATCCATTCTTTATCTTGATGAATAATTAAATTTGAAAAAATCCGCCTTTGATCCATCCTAACGCGTTTCCCACAGCAAACAAACCCCTCGACAGTGTCTGGAACCACTGAGTTCTGATCAAGAATAACGTCAAAGCCTTTCTCATTTTCTTTAACACGAGGATTGATTGCTTTGAACGATCCATTAGTTTTTTCATAAACTGAATCAGTCCAAGCGTATCCCATAACCATTCTTACGCGGTCCAGCCTTTTTCCAAATTGAATCGGCCTGACCTCCACTTGTTTTTTGCCAATAGAGAGTTGTTTGATCGTTTCTAATCTAGATTCTTCTGCTTTTGCTAAAGTTTCGTAATTCACAAAAAAGCGATGACACCATGCTTTTCTTCTAAATTCAATGTACTTATTTCTTGCTTCTGAAATCCAAGATTGAATGTGGGTTGTGTTATTGGAATAACTCTTTTGAATTTCATCGAAATCAGAATTAGACTTGACATCTGTGATTTTATTAAATAAATGTTCTAAGGTCTCTACATTTTCATTTAATTGCATTTCTTGATTAAAGGATGGGATGCTTGAAGACCATGATTGTTCAAAAAAACTGTCTGTGAGCCATTTCCATGCATCATCATAAGAGACATACCAACAGTGGAAAAGTTTTAAATAAAACTCCAAGTCATCCTTACATCCAAACCTTAAACTATCGTGGATTTTTCTTACCTGTCTGCGGGTATGCCCATCCCATTGGTGGTGCCAACGAAGTAATCCGCCCCTAACATTTGACTCCATCATCGGAATAAATGTAGCGACTTCAATAGCACAATTTAACTGATCAGCAAGAATTAAAAGGTGTCCTACATCCGGTTTATCTCCTATTTTCCCCACCACCTCGCCGTGGCTGGTTAAATCGCCATCTGCGTCGATGACCTTTCGAGCTTTTAAAATCTCAATGGCTCGTTTCAATTCTTTTTCGTTAGGTTTTTCTATCCATGGGAAATTGATAACATCATCCACACCGGCTTTTTTTGCAGATAAAACGACTGCTTCCAATGGAGCTCTGGAAATTTCAGGGACAGTATGCTCTTCAAATCCTTTCTTCTCATACTCTCCCCGTTTGTTTTTTATTCCCTCAAATTGTTGTTTTGTATACAAGGGGTAAGCCCAACCATTTCTGACTCTTCCTGCGCGTCCCCATCTCTGTTTACATCCATCCTGGCTGTGCCAGGACGCTTTAAAACTTTCAAGAAATAAATTAACATCCCATTCTTTATGAAGGATTAAACCACTATCAATGACATAAACAATGCCGTCTACTGTAAGGGATGTTTCAGCGAGATTTGTTGAAACCACAATTCTGCGATCTGTAATGATTTGATTTATACCCTTAGGATAAGGAGGCTTAATCTCATCGAAAGTTGCGACAATGACAGCAGGGCTCTTTCCAAAACAATTGGCTAAATCATCACCCTCAAATCTTTTTACGGTAATGTCTTTAAACCCGTCATTAAGATCAAATGTTTCTCTAAGAAGTTTTGCTGTTTCATCAGCGGACTTGGGGTCCAAAGCTAACACTAATAAATTCAAATTCTTACTGGCGGATTCGGTGAAATATCTGATGGTTTTTTGAGTTAAGGTTTTTGATTTTTTTTGAAGTGCTAAATTTTGTTGCTCAAGAGGGATTCTGCGATGTAACGGAAAAACCTGAATATCACGATCTACAAGTTGTTTCTCATAGCTAATTCGGTCTCTTAAAGTCTCACAGGTTTTATCAATGCTTTGAACTGTCGGTAAAAAGATTAAAATATCTCCTTCAGGAGAGGGGTTTTCTCCTGAAGAGCTTGCAATTGAATTGAGGATTTTTATGGCTTTTTCTACTATGTGAGGTGGGAGGTCCTTGACAGGATTCGGGTTTTTTGAGATTCCACTTTCTGGCCAAACAACTTCATAGTCAAATCTCTTTAAACCCTCGAAGTTTATAAAAGCTGTATCGGTGACTTTTGCATAATAATTTATAAACAAGTCTGTGTCTATAGTAGCGCTGGCGATAATTAGTTTTAATTGGGGATAAAGGGGCAATTTTAATTTCAGCAAACCCAAAATAACATCTATATTTAAACTTCTTTCATGAGCTTCATCAATTACGATAATACCAATATCTGCAAGTTTACCCTGTGATATCCAGTTTATTAGTGTGCCATCTGTACAATAGATCAGCTTTGTGCGATTGTCCGCGGACTTGTCTCCGCGATGGATGAAACCAACCTCTCCGCCAGCTCCAAGTGTACATCCATGAAGATCTCTGGCAACGAATTCCGGTATGGTTCTTGTCGCCTGTATCCTGGGTTGGGTGACAACAATTTGACCATATTTGGTGAAGTAATCGCGCGCGATGGGTTCTGGAGGTGCAAGCAGTCGGTAAGGAAGAAAAGTAGATTTTCCACTCCCCGTGGGTCCCACAACAACCACAACTTGATTGTTATCTAATTTTTCCTTCAACTTTAAAAAGTCTTCGTCCTTTATGCCGAATTCGATATCTGAACCTGGCATGTGAAATTTGGCAGTCGTTTCTACTGTCCTGTGAAAACGGTCATAATGGGTCAATTTTCCAAGACGTCCCGCATCCAATTCATGGTCGGGTCTTCTTGGAGCAAGTGGTACAGGGTAGAAATAGGGCATGGCAATAGCAGATCTCTCTCTGGCATGACGCATTCTATGCTCATTGCAATATTCTGGGGCTGATAATCCTTCTGCAAGCATGGAATCCGCCCATTCTTGGGAGTAAGTAAATTCTTTGCCACAAATTTTACAATTAGCTCTTTTTTCTATAGCCATTTTTTCCTCTGTCAGCACCAAGCTTTACCATCTTCATAAGAATCGTTTTTTGAGTTATAGAATTTAGGAATAACAACCAATTCTTGCCGAGGAATTTCAGGGTTGTTTATCTTCCACATCACCAACCCTCTGAAGAAACCTACAATTGCAGGTTGTAAACCAGTTTGATATAGATGAATCTTAACAGGTTTTCGTAATTCATTTAATTGTGCGATCGTTACCTCTGAACAGTATTTTTCTGTTTCCGCAAATTTTTGAGGCCTGGAAGCTTGTTGATTGTTGAACCAGGCCATGTTAACAAATGTATCCTGTTCAAGATGACGCATACTGATTAGCGAGACATGAAGTTCACTGTATTCAGTGTTTTCTGCAGTCTCATTGCAATTTATTTCATCGAGTTGAAACAAGGGAAAAGGTTCAGCCTCGGATCCATCTCCATAAACTATCCTAAGATGTTCATCTCTATCTTCACCTGCCTGTTTAAATGAGAACTCTCTGAGGGCTTTTGTGATCTCGGGGTGGAACGGATTGTTCATGTTTACAGGTGTTTTTTGTTTTAAGGCAAACTCAATTGCCTGGCTGAGATTTTCTACTTCAGCCGAATCTTCAGAATCAGAAGTTTTATAAATGTTTTCATATGTTCTGTTCGAATAAAATGAGTCGCTATTTTGTTGTATCTGGTCAGATTGTTTTTGGCCATAATCATAATGTGTAATTATGGTTTCAATCCATCCAAATGAGCTTAAGACTTCTTTATTTTCGCTATAATGATTCAAGCGCTTCTGAATTTCAGGAGAATTTTCTGCATTATTTAGGTCAAGCAATGAATTAAATGCGTCAAATGAATCTTTAATAAAATTGGGTGGGATAAATGATTTGCCTGCTCGTGACATTTGCCACAATTCTTTTGCTTCTTCACTACTGCGGCTAAGTAGGTACAGGTCATAAAGGGTTTTTAAGTAAGAATCATCAAGATCGCCAACGTGCCTGCCTCTATTTTCGAGGGAATTTAAAGCCTCAGCTTCAATATGAGCACAGATTTGGCTATACCGTCGTCTTTCAGCTTCAAGGTTAGATTTTTTTCTAATCCTTCGTTCAGCAACCAATGCATCTGCAACTAAATCTTTCAAAGGTGGTTTTTCCCAGTCTTCTTCTGGAATTATAATAATTCTTGTAATCGATCTCATGTAGCTCTTAATCCCCTTGTTGACTTTAATCTTTTATTAACTTCGTCGTCCAACTGTGTGCAAAAATCACTTTGCATAATCACACCAATTTCACTTTGTTCTTGTTTTAAGACTTCCTCGATGTCGCATTTGTTTGTTTTTTCAATATCTCGGGTGACCATCACAAACACATCCGCCTTTGGAAATCTGTCCTTGAGTTTGGAAGCTTCAGCAAGGTCGCTCCTCAGATCATGAGGACTGTAACGTTTTCTTGCTCTTAAAAGGACAATTAGTTCTTTACCTGGTGGAATTTGATAACTTTGCTCTTTCTCTTTGGCAGTTGAATCTCTGGTTGATTTCTGCTCTTTCCATTGTTTTTCCCCTGGGAGTACCTTCACCGATCCAATGTCTATTTCAATAATCTCTTGATCGCTCTTCCAAGAGATGGCATTGCTATCTTGAATGCAAGTCATTTCTAAGAGTTTTTCGTCGCTCTCAATATGATATTCGCCTTCAGAATTGCTGTGTCGTCGATAACGCAATCTTCGATCAAATTGCCCAGCCAGGAGTGCGTTCTGACAAGCAAATAAATCTTGCATGTATAGAAGTCGGTCTTCGGGATCTAATTCGCCAACCAAAATCCTTTCAGGGTATTCAGCGGTTTGAATTAAGTAAAGTAGCTCACTATGATCCCAGATTCCGCTATTAATCGCAAAACCAAGCAACAAAGGTGATATCCTTAGTTGAGCGTTTTTCAGGGTTTTGGTTATTTTTTGATTTGGATCACTTAAAGCTAAGTACAGCTGCTCTGATTCACCAGGAAGTATTACGCCTTCATTGGCTTTTTGGAGATTTACATTCAATCTTTTAGCCAATTCTTGTAATTCCATTGGGACTATTCCACACTCAACGTTTTTTGAAAAACGAATCTTCATGGAACCTCCGCTACGAAATGCATCCGACAAGATGGCCAGGGTTAACCCTTTTACACCACTATCAAATTCGTATTCAGGGATAGAAGCTGTCAAGAAAACATCAACTTCGTGAATGTTTTGTATTCGATTATGTTTAAAGACAGTTAAGCCCAGAAAAACATCCTGAATACATAAACGATATGGACGCCATTCATGAACTCTTGGAATTTTTAACTGATCGGTGGATGCAGAACTGTGGTCTTTCTCAAATTCTACTACGTGCGCGTTGAGTACTTCAGAACCAATCCTGAGGTTTTTTTCATCGTATAACCTTCGGCGAAGGTAAGACTCAAAGTCATTTGAGACAACTCTTGAAATCGGCTTGTTGGGATTAATGAAATTGTATTCAAGTACGGGTGACTGATTCGATTGAGTCAGGTCCATAAAAACGATGCGATTCTGGTTGATGCTTTCGAGAGGAATATATTTGTCTGGCAAATTGGAATAGAAGGGTTTCAGTAACTGTTTGGCAAAAACAATGTTGGAAGGATGAATTGCTTCTTTTGTTGCTCCGAGGATATTACAGAAGGGGCCACTTATGGCCCCATATTCTTTGAGAAAAGCTCGATAATCTTCTGGAAAAGTCACGTCTAAGGTGTTTTGAAGATTATTAACGTCGTTCTCCGAAAAAACACCACCAAAAGTCAACTCATTTTTGAAGTACTCTATTAATTCCCTTAGTTCTGTATCCATATTATCTCGAAACAAGATTTGTTTAATTTATTCTTAATAAGGCGCACCGCCTATGCAATCCGCACAATTAAATCCATTGCCGATATCAATACCTGCGGTGGCTTCTTTTATGAAATTTACTGCGAATTCCCTCGCCTCGTCTCTATAGCGTTGTTTCTCAGTTTCAGATAAATCTTTCAATCTTTGGAAGTCGATGATTCCGTTACTGACTTTAGCAAGACCTTTTTTAATGAAAAAATCATTGAGAAATGCGACTTCTGTGTCATTTCTGGTATCATCGCTTCCATGTAAAAATTCCTGGTGAATATATGCTTTTTTCCCGTTATCTAATTCAATAACGGGCAATTCCGCGAGGTTTTCTGGCGCATGGATATCGATTCCTAAGGCCATAAAAGCAGGTCCAAGAGATCCCTTGGGGAAAATATGATGTAGCTGATGACCAGGATAAACAGGCCTGTTCATTTTTTCTTTAAAACGTTTGCGATAATCATCAGCCAAGGAGTTATTCCTTTGGTCATTGTCGTTTTTCCGATGATGATTATTGCAGCTTGGCACCAATTTCTCCTGAAATTTGTGAAAAGAACTTTTAATCGATTATACAATTGTATCAGAAATCCCATGTAGAACAACACTTTTCTGGCTGATCCTATATTGAATTTTGCATCATAGATTTAAAGAGCTTCTGAGGAAACAGTCTCTTAGCTCTCAAATAGACTGAGGAGAACAACTACGTTGTTCTTTTTAAGATTTTTCCTCGTTGTTAGATTTGCTATGCAAATGTTGTTGTTAGAAATTTGTTGACTATTTCTTT
>CAZTEP010000029.1:0-9767 GCA_964612325.1 uncultured Anaerolineaceae bacterium | reverse complement strand
ATTAGTTTCGCTAAAACTATTCCTGAAACAAAGCGCTGTTTTGCAGAAAGGGAAACAAGATGAAAACCAAATCGCAGAATGTATTCTGGCTCTCGATTTTTCGTCGGCCATTGATGAGTTTGCTTATCCTTTTGGCTATTGGCTTTGTATCCTTTGGCTTTGTGGGCAAGGCGGTTGAAACCATCATTGTTTGGCGCGAGACCAATCGTCTGGAGGGTTATTATCGGTCGATTGGTTATATAAAACGGGATTGGGAATTAGAACAAACACACTCTTTTTCCGATGCAGCGAAGCTTATTGAAAGTTCTCCCTATCTAAACTATGGCGATTTGCAGCGCACAACTTCAGCCGTGTTGGACCGGTACCAAAATTTGGATTTCTACTTAGGAAGCCAGGATGTGCCCGGCTCTGTATGGGAAGGTGGGGGTGTTTATAACCTGGATTATTGGTTCTATGGAAAGTTGTTACTTCTTGAAAAGGCGGTTACGCAAAGAGATGGGGTTGAATATTTCTCCGGCTACAGAATGATTTGGGAAGTTGAAGAAATTTTGGCAGGATATCATGACCGTTTATGGTCAGGGAAAAACTATGTAATGTGGATTCCAGCCCGTTACACGCCTGATTTTAATCAAATGGATCCACATCTAAACCAGCTTGAAGAAGGAAATCACTATCTGATTCGCGCCTGGCATCACCCGTTTGGTAATTATGCCTCAATTGGCAATGAGATTGAAGTTGAAAATGAGATGGAAGCACTCAATATTAAAGCTCTTGATGATGCCGATTTATGGTTTCTGGAAGTTCAAGAGGGTGAGAGGATTGATTTAACTTTACCGGAGTATAGAAAGATACAAAACGAGATTGACCGTTTAAATCAAAACTTGAGTTCTATTTTAGTTGTTGGAACAAGTGATATGAGTGCTATGCCTAGTATGCAAACGGGGGCAAATAGTAACTATTTACACTTTGGTCGGTGGTTAAATCATGATGACGAAGTTAACCAGAGAAAAGTGATGGTTATCTCAAAAGCTTTTGGAAAGACACGAAAGGTACGGGTTGGAAGTAAAGTAACCGTTACGATGAGAAGCTTGAAAGACCCCATGTTTTCATATATCCGTAGCGATGAGGATATTAAAAACTGGAATCAGTATCCTGCTCAAACCATAACTTACGAAGTTGTTGGCATTTATTCAAATCCCGTCATGGATACGCTTGAAAGAACCGATGCATTATCTTCCCTGGCTTATGTTCCGAATTCTACTTTTTCAGATGATTATGCGTTGCAAGTAGCTGATAGTGGGATTGGTGAATATGGTATTGCATATGATTTTGTTCTCAATAATCCACGCCAGCAAGATTATTTCGCTGAGGAGTTTCGACCTAAATTAAAGGAAATGGGGTTTACACTCAATTTTCTTGACAATAATGGGCGCAACTTTATGGCAGGAGCAGATCCACTCAGAAGGTCAACCGGGATTGCTTTAGTCCTTCTTACGGTAGCACTATCAATCTCAATAGCTTTGTCTGTATTCTTGTATTTGCGGCAGCAAAGTAAGAATTACGCTATTTCACGTGCTTTGGGTGTCCCTTCAAAAAGCAGCAACAGACAACTCATTTTGCCCTTGTTAGTCCTGGGTGTTATTGGTTCTTCAGTCGGAGCGCTTCTTTCCTGGGTAAATGGTCATGCGCGCGCAGCTGAATCTCTCTCAAGATTGCCCTTACCTTCGGGAGTTATGCCTGAACCTGGTATAAGTGCTGAATGGGGAGTGGTTTTTTGGTTATTCGTCATTTTGATTTTATTGGTTGTGGCCTATATTGGAACGCGAAAAGTAACGCACACTCCTGTTCTAGAGCTTTTACAGAATAGTGAAGGTGTTCAAAAAATAAAGGTGATGAATCCGATTGATGTTGAGTTGGTCAAGACCAATCTATCCCACTTGTTACCTGAATTATCGGACCTGCGCTCCATGCAAGGAAGAGTTAACCCCAAAATTGCTATTAAACATTTCTCTAAACAACAATTAATCCGAACCAGGACAAAGAGCCTTCTGACAATCATTGTGGCCGCTTCCTTGCTGCTTGCTTTAGGCTGGATTCAAAGTTTAATCTCCAATAACCAAAAAGAAATCGCCAGATTATATGCGAGTAATCCCATCAGAATAGATTTCTTTGCTTCCAGTAAAGAAGGCTTTGATAGTCTTAGGAATAATATTAAAAATAGCGCTGTAAAATGGGCGCATGAAACAAGTTTTATTAAAGACAGCTTTTTGACCAGTATACATAAATATCAAACGGATGGGATTAATGTAAAGGACAATCAAGTTTATACCATCCAACATTCTATTTTCGCAATTAATTCTCTTGAGGAGGGTTTGTTGTATGGGAATCAATCCATTGGCTATGGCATGAGTTTTTTACCTGGGTACGGGGAACAGGACCTCATAAAAAGTTGGACTGAAGAGGATTTCAAAACAAAAAAAGTACCTTTAGTGGTTCACGAGAAAGATTTGGAAATGGAAGGTTGGCAACTTGGTGATGAAGTCACCTTGAGACTGGCTAGAGCTGATAAGCCAATCCCTTTTCGGATTATAGGTTCCACAGCTGGTTCAAGCTGGGGATTTACTTTGGCGGCTGATGAGGATGAGGACATCAGAACTTATTATCCCATGCTTACTAATTTGTCCGCTATAGAAAAATATTTCAGCATTCCATTCGATTATGCCAAAGCAGTTTTCTTTACAAAGCCTGAAATGAATCATCGCCTGGAGGAATTTAAAACCCTTTTAAAAGATGAGCAAGCCGCCTCTATGGTTTTTCCAAAAAGTGTATTAATTTGGGATGAAGAACTTAAAGCCGTGGTTGAGCCAATGCAACAAAACTTGTCACTTATGGAAAAGCTTTACCCATTCTCCATCATTATTGCGGGTCTGATAGGCGGAGTTTTATGCTTGTCGCTGGTACTGAATCAAGCAAAAGATACTGCATTGTTGCGCATGCTCGGGGTTAATAAACACAAGATCATTAGTATGCAAATCTGTCAGATTTTGTTGTTAACGACAATTGGGCTCGTGCTTGGTATGTTTCTCTTAATTGTGCTGAGAGGCTTTGGGGTAGTTCAATGGTCGGTTGGATTGGGCGGGCTGGTTTATCTTGTTTGTGCTCTTTTGGGATCAATTGTTGGAAGTGTGTTAGTCGTGAACAAAAAGCCTTTGGAGCTTTTGCAAGTTAAGGAATGAAGGTGAAAGAAAATACCATTCTTAAATCCATTCTTCGTAAACCCATTGTTGGCTTGCTACTTATGGTGCTTGTTGGGTTGGTTTCGTATGGGTTTGTTGGAAAAGCAGTTGAGACCATTCTTATTTGGCGCGAGACCAACCGGCTGGAGGGCTATTACCGGTCGATTGGTTATGTCGTGAAAAAGAGTACGGAGCCAGAAAATGAGCCGCAATTTTTTGAAGCAGCCAAGATTGTCAGGCAAAGCGATTTTTTAGCGTATGACGATTTACCTATTCAAGTTATTGGCGTGATGCATGATCATTACAATGTCGACTACGACTTTGGTACTATGGATATTCCTGAAACAGACTACATCCATGGTTCAGAGTGGACAGGACAAGGTGTGTTCAACCTTGACTATTGGTTTTATGGAACATTAATTGACTTCACAAAAATTTTTTCTGAGGACAAGACAGGGGAAAAGGTTTTTTCGGGCTATATCCTGATTTTCGAAGTTAACGAATTGGTGGCAGGATATCCAAAGAATATCTCAGCGAAAAAAAACTATGCATTTTGGATTCCAAGTCGCTATACGGCAGATATTGATGAAATGGCACCTATGCTGGACAAAATGGAAAAGGGCAAGGACTACTTTATCAGGGCTTTTCACAGACCGTATGGAAACTTTGTGGTTAGGGACCTGAAAGTGCCTGTTCAAAATGCCTATCGAACCCTTAATCTCAAAGCATTGGATGGAAAAAGCCTGTGGTATATCGAGCTTGAAAAAGACGAACGCTTGGACCTGAATTTGCCAGAATATCGCGAGCTAAAACTTGAAATCGATTGCTTAAATGAAAACCTGCGGGCATTACTATTAATTGGCAGTTCTGATATGAGTGCGATGCCAGATATGCAAGTGGATGCAAAACGCAACTTTCTAGTGGAAGGTCGATGGTTGAACCATGATGATGAATTAAATGCTAACAAGGCTGTTGTTATCTCAAAACAATTGGCTGAAAGTGAAAAAATTAAGCTTGGTGATAATGTCACTTTTACAGTCCGAAGCCTGAAAGACCCTTTCCATGCCTATATACGAAGAAGAGAAGATATCGAGAATTGGCAAGATTATCCCAGCCAGGAAATCACTTATGAAGTGGTTGGTATCTACTCCTCATCTGAGATGGAAGCGAGTTTTCGAAATCAAAACTACTTCAGTAACAGTTATGTTCCCAAATCAACATTGCCAATTGAGTTTGCTCTCCCTGATTATTCTTCTGGCATTAAAGACATCCACTTGGCTTACAGTTTCGTTTTGGACGATCCTCAGAATCAGGATGTTTTTATTACGGAAAACACTTCTAAATTAAATGAGGCTGGATTTATCTTGAAATTCTCAGATAACAACGGACGCAATTTTAAAGCAGGGGCTGGCCCGTTGCGTAAATCAACTCTCATTGGATTACTGTTGTTCACTTTAGCACTCCTGATCGCGACAGTTTTTTCTGTATTCCTGTATTTGCGACAACATAGAGCGAATTACGCGATTCTTAGAGCACTAGGTGTTCCCGCAAAAGACTGTAACAAACAACTCATTACCCCACTTTTGATTTTAGGAATAGTCGGTTCGGGAATAGGTACGATTTTATCCTGGAAGATCGCTCATGCCAAAGCGTTGGAATCGATTTCTCGCCTTCCGTTACCATCTGGCACTTTACCTGAATTAAATTTGCAAGCAAACTGGGGGTGGTCTTTGTGGTTTTTTATTATTTGCGTAGTGATTACTGGGGCTTATATTGGGAACCGAAAAGTAAGTTCAATGCCAGTCCTTGAACTCTTGCAGAATAGTGGTTCAAAAGTCAAACAAGATACGAGACACCTCAATAAGGAACCAAAAAAACAGCTTTTGTTCAATCAAAGCTCGTCTGACAATGCTATCACTGGTATTCTGCGAGGAAGAGAAAATCAAAACAAAGCAATGATTAGATTTATGCAATTGAACATGATCCGCGCTAAGTCCAGAACTTTGTTGACAATCTTCATCGCTGCCGCATTGTTATTGGCAATAGGTTGGTTGCAAAGTCTGATTCTTTCAAATGCCAGTGAGATCGATCGGCTTTATGAAAGCACGCCCGTTCAGGTGGATTTAACTGGCCCTGAATCTATTTTTACTCTCCATACGATACCACTCGGTTTGGTGGATTGGATGAAGTCAAGTAATTTCATCCAGGATGAATATCTGTCTAAAGTGTTTCGTCTCACTTCAAAATTTAACGCGGTGCATGGAACTTTTTCTCCCTATCCACCATACACGGTTTTGGCAATAAACAGCATGGAACATGCTTTGGACACACGTACTGTTGAAATGCTCGAAATTGATTTTGCTCCTGGAGCGGGGCCAGAAATTTTTTCTGAAATTTGGACGATGAAAGACAAAAGCACTCGCAATATTCCCATTATTATTCCAAAGCAAATCATGGAGGAACAAAACTGGAACCTGGGCGCAGAAATAAAATTCGGTTTAAATGAATCAACAGAGGAAGTTCCGTTTAAAATACAGGGGACTTTTGAAAAAATCGCCCTTGTTTTTGGTGATACTGGGACGACCGTAGATGGCAAATTTGTAGCGGCTGGCTATTGTCCGATGCTCTCTAATTTGTCCGCTTTGGAACTATATACACCAAACTCGTTGGATTATTTTGAAGTTGTTTTTTACACGGAACCTCAAATGAACCGTCGATTAAATGAGTTTAAGTTGGTATTGGAAGAAAAGAAGGAAGAACTGGGTGGCTATGCATCACAAACAACCGTTATATTTTGGGATGAGGAACTTAAAGCCGTGGTTGAGCCAATGCAACAAAACTTGTCACTTATGGAAAAGCTTTACCCATTCTCCATCATTATTGCGGGTCTGATAGGCGGAGTTTTATGCTTGTCGCTGGTACTGAATCAAGCAAAAGATACTGCATTGTTGCGCATGCTCGGGGTTAATAAACACAAGATCATTAGTATGCAAATCTGTCAGATTTTGTTGTTAACGACAATTGGGCTCGTGCTTGGTATGTTTCTCTTAATTGTGCTGAGAGGCTTTGGGGTAGTTCAATGGTCGGTTGGATTGGGCGGGCTGGTTTATCTTGTTTGTGCTCTTTTGGGATCAATTGTTGGAAGTGTGTTAGTCGTGAACAAAAAGCCTTTGGAGCTTTTGCAAGTTAAGGAATGAAGGTGAAAGAAAATACCATTCTTAAATCCATTCTTCGTAAACCCATTGTTGGCTTGCTACTTATGGTGCTTGTTGGGTTGGTTTCGTATGGGTTTGTTGGAAAAGCAGTTGAGACCATTCTTATTTGGCGCGAGACCAACCGGCTGGAGGGCTATTACCGGTCGATTGGTTATGTCGTGAAAAAGAGTACGGAGCCAGAAAATGAGCCGCAATTTTTTGAAGCAGCCAAGATTGTCAGGCAAAGCGATTTTTTAGCGTATGACGATTTACCTATTCAAGTTATTGGCGTGATGCATGATCATTACAATGTCGACTACGACTTTGGTACTATGGATATTCCTGAAACAGACTACATCCATGGTTCAGAGTGGACAGGACAAGGTGTGTTCAACCTTGACTATTGGTTTTATGGAACATTAATTGACTTCACAAAAATTTTTTCTGAGGACAAGACAGGGGAAAAGGTTTTTTCGGGCTATATCCTGATTTTCGAAGTTAACGAATTGGTGGCAGGATATCCAAAGAATATCTCAGCGAAAAAAAACTATGCATTTTGGATTCCAAGTCGCTATACGGCAGATATTGATGAAATGGCACCTATGCTGGACAAAATGGAAAAGGGCAAGGACTACTTTATCAGGGCTTTTCACAGACCGTATGGAAACTTTGTGGTTAGGGACCTGAAAGTGCCTGTTCAAAATGCCTATCGAACCCTTAATCTCAAAGCATTGGATGGAAAAAGCCTGTGGTATATCGAGCTTGAAAAAGACGAACGCTTGGACCTGAATTTGCCAGAATATCGCGAGCTAAAACTTGAAATCGATTGCTTAAATGAAAACCTGCGGGCATTACTATTAATTGGCAGTTCTGATATGAGTGCGATGCCAGATATGCAAGTGGATGCAAAACGCAACTTTCTAGTGGAAGGTCGATGGTTGAACCATGATGATGAATTAAATGCTAACAAGGCTGTTGTTATCTCAAAACAATTGGCTGAAAGTGAAAAAATTAAGCTTGGTGATAATGTCACTTTTACAGTCCGAAGCCTGAAAGACCCTTTCCATGCCTATATACGAAGAAGAGAAGATATCGAGAATTGGCAAGATTATCCCAGCCAGGAAATCACTTATGAAGTGGTTGGTATCTACTCCTCATCTGAGATGGAAGCGAGTTTTCGAAATCAAAACTACTTCAGTAACAGTTATGTTCCCAAATCAACATTGCCAATTGAGTTTGCTCTCCCTGATTATTCTTCTGGCATTAAAGACATCCACTTGGCTTACAGTTTCGTTTTGGACGATCCTCAGAATCAGGATGTTTTTATTACGGAAAACACTTCTAAATTAAATGAGGCTGGATTTATCTTGAAATTCTCAGATAACAACGGACGCAATTTTAAAGCAGGGGCTGGCCCGTTGCGTAAATCAACTCTCATTGGATTACTGTTGTTCACTTTAGCACTCCTGATCGCGACAGTTTTTTCTGTATTCCTGTATTTGCGACAACATAGAGCGAATTACGCGATTCTTAGAGCACTAGGTGTTCCCGCAAAAGACTGTAACAAACAACTCATTACCCCACTTTTGATTTTAGGAATAGTCGGTTCGGGAATAGGTACGATTTTATCCTGGAAGATCGCTCATGCCAAAGCGTTGGAATCGATTTCTCGCCTTCCGTTACCATCTGGCACTTTACCTGAATTAAATTTGCAAGCAAACTGGGGGTGGTCTTTGTGGTTTTTTATTATTTGCGTAGTGATTACTGGGGCTTATATTGGGAACCGAAAAGTAAGTTCAATGCCAGTCCTTGAACTCTTGCAGAATAGTGGTTCAAAAGTCAAACAAGATACGAGACACCTCAATAAGGAACCAAAAAAACAGCTTTTGTTCAATCAAAGCTCGTCTGACAATGCTATCACTGGTATTCTGCGAGGAAGAGAAAATCAAAACAAAGCAATGATTAGATTTATGCAATTGAACATGATCCGCGCTAAGTCCAGAACTTTGTTGACAATCTTCATCGCTGCCGCATTGTTATTGGCAATAGGTTGGTTGCAAAGTCTGATTCTTTCAAATGCCAGTGAGATCGATCGGCTTTATGAAAGCACGCCCGTTCAGGTGGATTTAACTGGCCCTGAATCTATTTTTACTCTCCATACGATACCACTCGGTTTGGTGGATTGGATGAAGTCAAGTAATTTCATCCAGGATGAATATCTGTCTAAAGTGTTTCGTCTCACTTCAAAATTTAACGCGGTGCATGGAACTTTTTCTCCCTATCCACCATACACGGTTTTGGCAATAAACAGCATGGAACATGCTTTGGACACACGTACTGTTGAAATGCTCGAAATTGATTTTGCTCCTGGAGCGGGGCCAGAAATTTTTTCTGAAATTTGGACGATGAAAGACAAAAGCACTCGCAATATTCCCATTATTATTCCAAAGCAAATCATGGAGGAACAAAACTGGAACCTGGGCGCAGAAATAAAATTCGGTTTAAATGAATCAACAGAGGAAGTTCCGTTTAAAATACAGGGGACTTTTGAAAAAATCGCCCTTGTTTTTGGTGATACTGGGACGACCGTAGATGGCAAATTTGTAGCGGCTGGCTATTGTCCGATGCTCTCTAATTTGTCCGCTTTGGAACTATATACACCAAACTCGTTGGATTATTTTGAAGTTGTTTTTTACACGGAACCTCAAATGAACCGTCGATTAAATGAGTTTAAGTTGGCATTGGAAGAGAAGAAGGAGGAACTCGGCGGCTATGCATCACAAACAACCGTTAAATTTTGGGACGAGGAACTCTTGGCGGTGGTTGAGCCGATGGAACAAAACTTGTCACTTATGGAAAAGCTCTATCCCTTTACAATGTTGATTTCTGGCTTGATTGGAGGAACTTTGAATTTTCTTCTGATATTGAACCAGTCTAAAGAATCTGCTTTGTTGCGTATGTTAGGCGTGAGTAAAAAGAGCACGCGCGTGATGCATATGGCTCAAACCTTCGCTCTTTCATTGTGTGGGGTTGGGCTGGGTATTGTTTTGGTGGGCATTATCCGAGGCTTTGCGATGATAAGATTGCCACTGTTATGGGCAATATTAATCTATCTGGCTGGCGTGTTACTTGGGAGTTTGATTTCTACTTTTGTCAACACCAAACGCCAACCCATGGAACTCTTGCAAGTGAAGGAATAAAAGTCACGCCTAAAGCAAAACACTGTTGTGCAGAAAGAGAAACAAGATGAAAACCAAATCGCAGAATGTATTCTGGCTCTCAATTTTTCGTCGGCCATTGATGAGTTTGCTTATCCTTTTGGCTATTGGCTTTGTAT
>CAZTEP010000028.1:0-9781 GCA_964612325.1 uncultured Anaerolineaceae bacterium | reverse complement strand
CAGGCCAAAAAACCGTCAAAAACAATAATCTTTTCAGCATCATCACGCTAATCATCGTTACCATCCTTGGCATAGCGCTCTTCATATGGTTCGATATGGATGAGATTTCTGCCTTTATTGAGGCCTATCCGAGTTGGGTGATTCTCATTAGTCTCTTTGCTTTTGCCATTTTAGGCTTTACCATCATCCCATCCACACCACTCTCAATTTTGCTGGCCGCCCTTATGGGACCATGGCAAGCAGTTCTATGGGGAACGGTTGGAATGACCCTGTCTTCATTAATTGAATACTTCGTCGCCCGTCAATTTTGTGATGCTTTCGACATTGAAAACTGGCGACAAAAACTACCAAAACGATGGCGCGACCTGCCTTTGGACTCTTTAATCGTGCTTATCTTTGGACGGTTTTTCCCAGGCCCCAAAGTTATCGCTTTAGGCGCGGCAACCTTACGTCTGTCCATGTTTAAATATCTTTGGACTTCTTTTGTTTCAAACCTATTAGGTAATATAATCATCATCTTGTTCTTTACTGGCATCCTGAAACGCCTCTAACAAGTTACGCCTAATCAAACACCGCGCCAACATCTGGAAAAATCAAGCCCATCGCAGTAACTAATGCCATGAGTTGATAAAGCGTGCCTGCCCGAAAGCGAATCTGCAACTGCTTTAGCCTCGCTCGCACAGTACGTGCGCTGATGTGCAAATACCAGGCACATTGCTCCACCGTCAAACCAGAGCTCATTGCCTGTAAAATCTGGAAATCACGTGCCTGCAATTTAAAATCATCGTAAATTTCTGGCAGGGGTGGGTTCGTGAGCAAAACCACTTTTCCAACCTGGCGTGCCTGCCAGGATTGAATAGGGGGCGATTCAATCCCTAAATATTCTTCCCAAAGACCCTGATTTACGCGCTTTACTATTTCTGAAGCGCGCTCATCAATGTCCAATATTTTTAATGGCTGGTTATCACTAAACACAAAAACCTGAGTCAAAGTCGCTCTCTTTCCACTCTATATAGAATTTATGTTCTATATTATCGCAAAAGATAACGCATTCGTCAAGTTAAAAGCTAATTATTAGGGAGCACTATTCTTTTACGGTATTTTCAATTTGCTTTTTTTGGCTGTAGCGATCAAGTCCCCAAAATGAAATCACTGCCAAAACCCCAATTAGCGCCGCGGCTAGCCAGGGCGCTGAGATGCTGACATTATCGCTCAAATAGCCACCCGCGAGCGGGCCCACCGCCATCGCCAAAGGCCAGGTAAGCGAAAACATGCCCAGGTAACGTCCTCGTTTTTCCAAAGGCGCAAGATTAGCAATGTAGGCTGAGGCGGTCGGTGAAACAATTAACTCGCCAATCGTCAAAACCACCATACCTAACCAAAACCCCCAAAACCCTTTTGAAAATGCAATAATCACCATAGAAATCGGATAAAACGCGGCACCCCAAGGCATTACCTGAGTATCACGCCAGCGTTGAGTAATACGCGTTACAAGCACCTGCAAAAAGATGACCATTAAAGCATTGGTGGTGGGTATACGGCTGTAAATTTCCTCACCAAGTCCAAAATTATTTTTCATATGCACAGCCAGCATCACCCAAATCACAGATGAGGCGATTTCCATGAGCGTGAACGAAACAACCATCCAGCTAAAACGCGGGTTTTGCAACGCTTCTTTGTAAATCGCCAGTTGTTGACGCAAATTTTCTTTGGCATGTGTGGTGACCAATGTCTCCTTTATAAAAACAACAACTATGAACCCATAGATGAGAAGCGCGGCAGCAGCTGAGATAAAGCCAATATTGTATGACTTTGATAAAACCAATCCGCCCAAAATTGGCCCTAACGCCACACCGATATTATGACCCATACGAATGATGCTATAAGCTTGTGTGCGTTGCTCCGGAGCAACCACATCTGCCACAGTTACATTTGTCCCCACGCGATAAAGCGGACTGAATAAGCCGGCACAAATCAGCAAAATGACAAAATGCCAATACGCTGTGGCAAACATATAACCCGCGTAAACCATCGCAGCGCCAACCAAACCTACGGCCATAATGTTTTTGCGTCCAAAGCGGTCAGCCAACACGCCAGCTAAAACCGATGAAATCACACCAGCGATCGAGTTGAAACTCATCAAACCCATGATGGCTGCCAATGGCATGCTCAGACGATCGCTTGCATAAACGGTAAGAAATGGCCAAATCATGGTAGTGCCAGTTGAAGAAATCACCATACCAACGAACATCAACCAAAACTGGCTTGAGTATTTTGGCCTTACATTCGGAGATGAAGTTTGACTCATTATGCTTTGCAGTCTTTTTTGCATGTACTTGATAATTGCTTGTGATATTTTGTGGCAGACTAAAAGATGTCTTGGCATGATTGGCACAACTTTCTGTCAGGATTAGTTCTCTGTTCGTTTTATTGTAAATCTGGAAAGTATTTTATCAAAGCTACGCACATACTCGTTCCATTCCGCTTCACCAGCCATAGCCACAAAAGCTAAGGTGTGTGTCGGATGGCTAACCAAAACAACCCGTCCAACTAAATAGCTTTCCCCTTTTGGTTTGGCAAAATCAAGCGCCATAGCTTCACTTTTATCAACTTTAAGCTCGTTTTTGTTGTAGATTTCATAATCTTCATCGACCAAAGCTGCCAACCAGGGTTCAATACGCGCGTTGTTCTCAACAAGCCGCGCTTCTAAACTTTCAGCGTCATTCCTGGCAAGATAGAGATAAATGCGAAAGTCATTTTCATCACCTGAAAACGCAGATGAGCTAATCAGATAGCGCGTGTCATCATCCTCAGATTCTAAGTTTATTTCCCACTCTTCGGGTAAATAAATTTCAAAAGGCATGTTTTCATCTTCCCAAAGTACCAAAGGCAACGCGCGCGCGCGTGACACACATGCTCCACTTAAAAGCAAGACCAAAAGTGAAAGAACCATCATTAGCCACTTTTTAAACATAAGAGCATTGTAACCCATAAACGGTATATAATCAGCACATGGCATCATCCAAACAACCATTTGAAATCCGGGTTATTTTTAGCAAACGTAAAACTATCGAATTGCGTTTTGCTGATACCAACACCTTAATCATCAAAGCGCCGAAACACACCAGCAAAGAAAGAATAGCAGAAGTACTCCAGCTTAAAAAGGCGTGGATCGAGAAAGCCCGCCGACACGTCGTTGAGCGTTTGCCAAATCCCCAGCTGAAAGAGGGTGAGAATATCTTGTTTCTTGGTAAGTGGCACCAAATCAAACTTGACAAAACCCTAAACAAGGGATTCGACCT
Organism: uncultured Anaerolineaceae bacterium; assembly: GCA_964612325.1. GTDB lineage: Bacteria > Chloroflexota > Anaerolineae > Anaerolineales > Anaerolineaceae > Mesolinea. Next base: position 6,479 of record CAZTEP010000028.1, on the reverse strand, counting down.
GAGCCAGCCAGGTTTCATTCGGCTTAATCCCACATTGGCACAAAAAGGTAATCATGTTCTGATTTCTGTGTATCGACAAACGAGCCGGCAATTGGTTGAAGAATACTGTCATCATTACGCCAGGAAATGGCAATTAGATATCGGCACCATCCGTATCACCAGTGCCAAAACCAGATGGGGATCCTGCAGCCAAAAGAACAATCTAAACTTTTCATGGCGACTGGCCATGACCCCAAAAATAACCATTGAATATGTGGTGGCGCACGAATGCGCCCATCTCGTTCACCGCAACCACAGCAAAGCATTCTGGCAGTTTCTCAAGCAAATGATGCCCCATTACGAAGAAGGCCGTCAATGGTTGAGAAAAAATGGTCACAAACTGCCCCTTCTTGACGACTGAACAGTTTCTATAATTCACGCCTGAAGTTTTTTCCGTTACAATAGGGGTAGCTATGAACACTGAATTTTGGAGATTTATATGAACCCTGTTCTTTTGATTGCTATCATCGTTCTGGCCTTTGTCCTCTTGGTAATTGCCGGTATTGCTATTATTCGCGCGCAACAATTCACGATTAACCTTGGCGAGACGGAGGCGATTGACTTACCAAGAATTGATGGAGAACAAGTCGCTAAACATATCGGTTTGGCTCTTGAACTCAGGACGATAAGCCACAATGATTATTCAAAAACAGACCAACAAGCCTTTATCGGTCTGCGACATTTGCTCAAAACACTTTACCCGATGGTCTTTGAGCGTCTGACCCTGGAACTCATCAACGACCATGCCATGCTCTTTACCTGGCAAGGTTCAGACCCCAGCTTAGACGCTATCGCCTTTGCTTCCCATCAAGACGTTGTGCCAGCTGATGAAGGCCCCGATTCCCCCTGGACTTATCCGCCCTTTAGCGGCACACTCGCTGATGGCTACGTTTGGGGTCGGGGTGCCTTGGATACAAAAGGGTCTTTAATCGGCACACTTGAAGCTGTCAATAATTTATTACGCGAAGGATTTGAACCCCTGCGTACAATCTACCTCGTTTTTGGACACGATGAAGAAGTGTCTGGCACCTATGGCGCGAAAGTGATTGCTGAAACCCTCGAAAGCCGTGGTGTACGCCTTGCATTCCTCATAGACGAAGGCGGCGCAATCAGTCGGGATACCATACCAGGAGTAAAATCACCGGTAGGGTTGATTGGTGTTGCCGAAAAAGGCCATGTTTCACTTAAGATCCGCGCTGAAGTAGCCCCTGGTCATGCAGCTTACCCAAGCAAAGACACCGCCATTGGCGCTCTTAGCCTGGCTATTGCTACCCTTGAAGCCAATCCATTTCCTCAAACCTTGGATATGTTAGAGTTCATGATGAGTTTTGTGGGCGAGGAACTTCCCTTTACACGACGACTCGTGTTGGCTAACCCATGGCTATTCGGAAACGCCGTTAAACGCGCCTGCTCCGCTGACCGCAACATCAATTCGATTACCCGCACAACACTTTCACCGACCATCATCCGCGCTGGCAATGCTGAAAACGTCTTGCCGGGTGTTGCTGAAGCGATTGTAAACATTCGCATTATGCCCGGTGAAACACTATCCAGTGTCTATGAATACGTGCGCGATTTGGTTTCTGACGATATCATTTCGGTACTCCCCGCACATGGCGACCAGCTCATAGGTAACCACAGCTGGGACCCTGTGGACATTTCTGACATCGATTCGCCTCACTTCCAGGTGCTTTACCATCTCATCCGCTCCACCTTCCCAGGCGCCTTAGCCACACCCATCCTTATGCCTGGCGCAACCGACGCGCGCCATTATCGCAACATCTGCAAGCGCATTTTTCGCTTTACCCCCATTATGATTGACCCCGAAGAGACAAACCGTATACACGGCATTGATGAACGTCTTTCCTTTGAAAACGCGGCTCGCATGGTCGGTTTTTATCAAATTCTCATGCAGAGAATGAGCAGCTTAAGTGCGGCAGCTGACCAGGGATTCTCACAGGGGCCAAATGAATTGGACGAAAGCTTTGAAGCAGAAGCCATCCGCGAGTTAAACGAAGCTTTGCCTACCCGTCCCGTGCGCGAACAGCCCCCGGCGGCTCAGGTGTTTGAACCTTCAGAATCATTTGAAAGCCCAATCTCCTCAAAAGCATTTGACGCGCCCGAATGGCCATCAGAAACAGAATCATCTACCCCAACTGCTGAAACGCTCAGTCAGGAAGAGCTTGACGCGCTCTATGAAGATGACTTTGACGACAACGCACCCCTTCAAACCAAACCAATCAAGAAAGATTAATAATGCAATTTGGAAAAAACAACAAAACCATCATCATCACTATTGTCGTTTTGACACTCGTTTTTTTGGCGATTCTAATTACCATTGGTGTTATTATCTCCAAAGGGCTAATAAGACGTGCGGAAACACAAAGTTTTACCCAAACCGCTGTGGTTGCTGAATCACAAGCGAGCAATACACCACAAATTCCCACACCCCAAGCTACAAACACGCCAGATACTGCGAGTCCAACAGAAGATGCGGAAACACATGCTGAACCCAGTCCAACCGCTGAAGCGACTGCCACACCAACACAAAACCCAAGCGTTAGCCTGGACCCAGAAACCGAAGCGATCATGGACAGCATTGAAGAGCAGGTCAGAGAAATTCGACGCCTTGACATCGATCATGACATTCCACGCCGTGTGCTTTCACCTGAAGAATTAAATGTCTATGTCAACGAAGACCTCTTGGAAGATTTTGACGAAACGGCATCCACCGCAAGCATACGCCGATTCGCGCTATTAGGATTATACCCACGCGACCTTGAAATGCGCTCTATGCTCGAAGACCTCTATTCTGAACAAATCGCAGGCTTTTACAGAACCGAAGAACGCGAAATGTTCGTTGTCGCTGGAGAGAAATTCGGCATCAACGAAAAGATGACCTACGCGCATGAATACATTCATGCCTTACAATTCACTAATTTCGACATCGAAAACGAGCTTGGATATAGTGATGAAGGCTGCGAGGAAGACTCAGAGCGCTGTATTGCCATTCAAGCGCTCATTGAAGGCGATGCCACACTTTCTCAGTTTAAATGGTTTGAAAACTTCGCCACACGCAGCGATTATATTGAACTCCTGGAAAGCATGGAAACATATGAAAGTCCAGCTTTAGATTCCGCGCCACCTTATTTATCCGCATCGATGATGTTCCCCTATGAATACGGCACTAACTTTGTGCAATACCTTTACGACCAAAGAGGCTACCAGACAGTAAACAATGCCTTCACCAGCCAACCTCCAGTCACCAGTGAACAAATCATGTTCCCTGAACGCTACCCAGACGATTTGCCTGTTGATGTTGAGTTACCCGATTTTGCTTCAAGCATGGGCGGAGCCTGGGAAACAGATGGGATAGGCGTTGTAGGGGCCTGGGACATCTATTTAACCCTCACCAAAGGCATTGATGAGAGCTTCCAACTCGACAATGAAACCGCCATGAAGGCAGTTGAGGGCTGGGGAGGGGATGCTTACGTTTTTCTGGTCAACGAACTTGAAGACAGCTATTTGTTTGTCATGAAAACTGTTTGGGACACAGAAGAAGACAGCGCGGAAGCCTGGGACGCTTTTGTAAAAATGCTGCGTCTGCGCTTTGGCTGGCCATCCAATGAGGGTGTGTACAGCAGGGATGGTTATCTCGCGCGCCTTTTCAAAACTGGTGATAACGGCTTTGTTTTGATTATTTCAGAACAATTAGAAAGCCTCAATCAGGTCTATGATATGCTGACTATCGACTAAAGCGGAGACCCATTAGCATGCCCAAAACAAGTAAAACTTTTCAATCAAGCCTTGACCGCAGCATGGTTAAGGCTTTACTTTTTGACATCGACGGCACCCTCTCTGACAGTGACGACGAAATGGTGGCTTCAATTTACGCGCGCGTGGCCTGGCTTACGCCCCTTTTCAAAAAGGAAAACCTGCATCGCTTTGTGCGTAAAACAGTGCATTTCTTCCAGGCACCGGTTAACCGTTTCCTGGCTTTTTTAGACCACATCGGCATCGACAGTCACCTGGCACGTTTTTTAGATTACCGTGCCAGCAAAAAAGAAGCCCTGCCCGAAGATTTCCCTATCATTCCGGGTGTGCGTTCGATGCTTGAGGCCTTAAAAGGCCACTATCCTTTTGCTGTTGTCTCAGCGCGCAACAAAGTAACCGTCCAAAAATTCCTGAGAGTGAATGACCTTGAGGACTATTTCCAGATTGTAATCAGCTCACAAACCTGCGAAAAGACCAAACCTTTTGCTGACCCACTTTTGCATGCCGCAGAAGAACTTGACGTGCCTATCGAGAACTGCCTGATGATTGGCGACACGCTCACCGACGTACGCGCGGCATTGGCTGCTGGCGCTCAATCGCTTTCTGTCTTGTGTGGATTCGGAACGGAGAAAGAATTGCAAAAAAGTGGCACCCACCACATTTTGCAAAGTACCAGCGAATTAGCAAATTATTTAAATTGTGAGCTATCCACGTTGGATAAAAAGGACGCTTAGTTTACTGCTTCACCCGATCCTGATATTCAGGCAAAATAAAGCCTCCAGGTCCCTGGAAATCAAGCGTGCGCAATGGTTTTAATACAAGACCCAAAATCGCGATCAAAACACCCACCACACCACCTACAGAAAACCATATCGAAATCCCAAAGAGCTCCGCGATAGGGGCGGCAACAATTAACCCCAACGGAACAGTAGCTTGAACGAGCGAACCCAAAACCGTAAACACACGTCCCTGAAGCTCATTGGGAATTTTTTCCTGCACAATAGCATTCAAAGGGCCATTCGCGAAGGCAGTCATCACGCCCAGGAAAGCTGTCAAAGCAACCGCGACTCCATAAGCTTTTTGTGGCACAAGTCCGAGCACGAACATACCAACCCCCATTCCCATGATACCCATCATTACCGTAAACACCTTGCGTTTAAAGCCACCCCATACACCTAAAACCAATCCACCTACGATTGAACCAATCCCAAAAGCGGAATATAGCCAGGCTAAACCTTCAGGCCCTTTTTGAAAATGCTGCTCAACGTAAAGAGGTAAAAGGCTAAACGCGGGTGACGCGGTCATGTTGATTAAGGTACCGCCAATCATCAACAGAAAAACACCTTTCCATTCGATGACATATTTGAAACCATCCCTAACATCGCTAAAAACAGACTTAACACTCATTTTGAGTGTTTCCGCGGCTTCTTTGACCGGTTGCGGAACGTAAACCAAGAAGGCCAAAAGCGCTATCGCGATTGCGGCAGTAAGGGTATCAATTGCCAATACAGCCTGGATGGGCAAATAAGCCATCAGCAAAGCGCCTAAAGGTGGCGAAACGATGGTGATAATACCGTCAGCGGCCTGACTGATGCCAGCATAACGCGTGTAATGCTCTTTGGGTATCATCAGGCTGATAGAAGCACTCATCGCGGGGCCCTGGAAAATGCTTCCAACCGAACGCACAAAAAGCATAGCGAAAATATGCCAAACTTGAATTTGACCCGTCGCAAACAGAATGGCCAACACGAGTGTTGCCAAGGCAATGATGCCATCGGAAATAATCATGGTCAGTTTGCGATTCCAACGGTCAACCAACGCGCCGGCGAACGGGCCTAAAATCACTCTGGGCAAAGTGCCGGTCAGCGTGGCTGAAAGCAGTGATATCGCTGAACCGGTTTCTTTGGTGATATACCAAACCAAGGCAAACTGTACCAACGAAGAGCCTAACATGGAAAGAATTTGACCAATACCCATTGGCAGGAAATTACGCAGCCATTTTTGCGGAAGTCCTAACTGTTCGACTGTGTTCAGGGACTGTTCCGGCTCATCCAATGGTAAAACCTGTTCCTTATCAACATCTAACGGTGAAGTGATAAGTTCTGAGGATTCTATAAGCTCATCGTTTGGTATGCCAGAATTTGAAGACTGGTTTTTCTGGTCTAATTCATGTTGATTATCATTGTTCATAATAAGACCTTTTCTTAACATGCCAAATTATACATTAGCTCCACAAAAGCAGGAATATAAGAACGCAAATAGCTATATAGGCCCTTCATTTTCAGTAAATACGAAGTAAAATTATAACAATCAATCACGGGAGAAGGCTTATGACAAAAAAACACTTTCGCGAGAATTATCAAAAGAAATACCCCTATCCCCGCTATCAATTTAGACGCAACGTTTTAAGAACAGGTATCGCTTTTTTGGCTTCGATCTTGCTCAACTACAAAATTGAAGGAAAAGAAAACCTCCCCAAAGAAGGCCCATTGCTCATCGTTAGCAATCATTTTCACTTTTTGGACACTATCGGCCCAATTCACTGTACCAGCTATCCGCTGGAATTCATTAACGATGCCGTCATGCCTATGGCACCGAACGCGATGAAGTTCTTACCCGGCCTCTGGAAGACCCTAATCATTCAACAAGGTACCGCCAATTTAGAA
>CAZTEP010000027.1:0-9813 GCA_964612325.1 uncultured Anaerolineaceae bacterium | reverse complement strand
GAATCTCCCACCGCGTCCATTGTGGCTGACGGCACTTGTTGGCGACAAGTTGAGTTTGCCGGAATCGTAAAAGGCAACAAAGAACGCGTGCTGGCGGAGAAGTTCATAGACTTTTTGTTAAGTAAAGATTTCCAGGAAGATGTCCCGATGCAAATGTTTGTTTTTCCTGTTTTGCCTGAAGCTGTTTTGCCTGAAGCGTTTGAAAAAGGCAGCCAGATACCAGAAAAACCCGCCGGTCTTCCGCCTTCAAAAATCGCTGAAATGCGCGATATTTGGGTTGAACAATGGGTAGAGCTTATGTTAGCTAACTAAAGTTCAAAGAAAGTTGAGATGACTAAAAAAACAGTCTGGCAAAGCATCGCGTTATGGCTAATTCCCCTAACCTTTTTGCTGATTTTCTTTTATCAGCCTTTGCTCGCTATCTTTAAGTTGGTCTTTTCAGAGCGATTTAGTGATGGCTGGCAATTCTTTAAATGGTCACAGGTTAGCAGGCCGTTGTTTTTTACTTTATATCAGGCTGTACTCTCAACTGCTTTGACGCTTGCCGTGGGTTTGCCGGCAGCATATCTTTTCGCGCGATTTCAGTTTGCTGGACGCAAAATTCTGCGTACATTAACCACGTTGCCCTTTATTTTGCCGACCGTCGTGGTGGCAACCGCCTTCAACACGCTTTTGGGCTCGCGTGGCTGGTTGAACTTAGGCTTGATGGCTCTATTCAAGCTTGATACCCCACCAATCCAGTTTGTGAACAGTTTAGGAGCCATCCTTTTGGCGCATGTTTTTTACAACAGCTCCATTGTGATTCGTATGGTTGGATCAGGTCTGAGCCGTCTCAATCAAAACCTGCCTTTGGCAGCGCAAAGTTTGGGCGCATCACCTGCAAAAGCTTTCAAAGAGGTGACTTTTGCGCTCTTAATGCCATCTGTTCTAAGCGCGACGTTGATGGTCTTTTTGTTTAATTTCAGCAGTTTTGGCGTAGTCTTGATGTTAGGTGGACCTCAATTTGCCACCCTTGAAGTTGAGATTTTCACCCAGGCGATGAGTCGCTTCAATTTGCCGGTGGCGGGTTTGCTTTCTATTATCCAGCTCGGTTTCACACTTTTGGTGAGTGTGTTAATCAATCGGGTGAACATACCCCGATATGGGAAAAGTGCCCTGGCGGCTGAAAGCGCGGGATTGCGAAAACCTAAAAAACGCATTGAAAAGATTTTTGTTGCGATTATGGTGCTCATATTGCTGCTTTTTATGGTGACCCCTATTCTGAGTTTACTAACACGTTCCTTTTTTAGCTTTGAGGCCGACAGAGCCGCAAAAGTTGAAACACAAGCTGGTTTTACTTTGCGCTATTATCGGGAGCTTTTTGAGAACCGTGAAAAATCTTTGTTTTACGTTCCTCCGATTATGGCCGTTCGAAACTCGATGATTTACGCTGGAATAACGATGATTATTGCCACCTTATTGGGACTCTTGGCCGCTTATGCCATGCAATCATCAGGGCGTTTGAGTGAAGTTCTTGAGCCTTTGTTTATGTTGCCCCTTGGAGCAAGTTCGGTAACGCTTGGTTTGGGTTTTTTGATTGTTTTCGGCAGTAGCCTACTCACTCAGGGGCGTTTTCAAGTACTCATTCCGATAGCGCATGCTTTGGTGGCTTTGCCTTTGGTGACGCGCACCCTTGTGCCCGCTTTGCGGGGTATCCCTGAGACCCTTCGCCTGGCAGCAAAAAACCTCGGCGCTGGTCCTTTTCGTGTGTTTAGAGAAGTCGATTTACCTCTTTTATTCCGGCCAATCGCGGTGTGTCTGTTATTCGCTTTCACGGTTTCTTTGGGCGAGTTTGGCGCGTCAAGTTTTTTGAGCAACGTGGCCATGCCTACAATCCCAGTCGCTATTTACCGTTACATTTCGCAGCCTGGCGCGTTAAACTATGGTCAGGCACTGGCGATGTCAAGTTTGCTTATGGTGGTTTGTGTGGCTGGCAGTTTGATTATTGAACGCTTAAAATTGCCGGGTGAGGAATTGTTTTAATGCTGCAAGTACGAGATATTGTAAAAAGCTATGAAGGAAAACCTTTGCTGAGCGGATTGAGCTTCGATTTGGCGCCTGGAGAAATTATCTGTTTGTTGGGGGCTTCGGGCAGTGGCAAAAGCACCCTTTTACGCATTATTGCTGGCCTTGAAGAAGCTGAATCCGGCGCGGTGTATTGGAATGAACAGGACATTTCGAGCGTGCCTGCGCATAAACGCGGCTTTGGCCTGATGTTTCAGGACTATGCTCTATTTCCTCATAAAACGGTCTATGAAAACATCGCTTTTGGTCTGCGAATGCAAAAAAGACCTGCCAATGAGATTGAATCTATTGTAAGCGAGCGATTAAAATCGATTCGTATGCAGGATTTTGCTAAAAGACCCATTACAGAGCTTTCCGGGGGAGAACAACAAAGGGTCGCCTTGGCACGCGCCTTAGCGCCAGATCCGCGGCTTTTGATGCTTGATGAGCCCTTGGGCGCGTTAGATCACAACTTACGTGACCAGCTTACCAATGAATTGCGCCAAATGCTACGCGAAAGCCATAAGCCGGTCATTTATGTCACCCATGACCGCCAGGAGGCTTTTGGTCTGGCGGACCGTTTGCTCATTTTGCATGATGGCCTTATTTTGCAGGAAGGCAGTCCGCAAGCGCTTTTTGAAAGACCGGCAAATGCCTGGCTTGCGCAGTTTTTGGGTTTGGGCAACCTCATTTCAGCAGAATCAATGGCGGCTTTTAAATCGTCTAACGATGGTCCACTTAGTCAGTTTAGCTATCTTCTGCGTCCCAAAGACGCGCGAATTCTCCAAGCCGGTGAAACAGAGCCCTTCCAGTTTGAAGGAGACATTTTGGATTGTGTTTACATGGGTGATGGCTATCAAGCCAAACTCAAAACTGAACATGGTGTTTTGCTTTTTGAAACGCCTCAACCATGCTCGTTTAATGAGAAAAAGCTAATTTTTTGGCCTGAGGAGAAAGTGCAATGTCTCAAAAACTAAATTTGCATATCCCCAATCCAGCAAAGCCATTGACAATCATAAAACACCATGCCGGAATGGATAAAGTCTATACCTGGCCAGCGCAGCTACTTAGTGAGACATCTAATTCTCGGCGCGTTAATGCCTGGTTCAGTGGCAATCCAGGGAATGTTGGCAAGGTGCTTATAGAGCCTGGGGATCGGTTTGTGGAACATTATTTCACGGATCGTTGGTATAACTGCTGGCGGATTTATGAGGGTCAAAGCGATATCCTAAAATGTCATTATCTCAACTTATCGCGACCGGCTGTCTTTACTGAGGAGTCCATAGAGTGGGAAGATTTGGCCCTTGATTTAGTGTTTTATCCTGATGGTGAACAAGTTTTGCTTGACCAGGAGGAATTTGAGCAACTCAGTCTTGATGAAAAAACACGCCAATTCTGTTGGCAGATTCTCAGGGACCTTCAGTCAACAGAATTGACGCGTCTGTGTGAGCTCTAATATGAGCTTTTTTCTTTTTTAACCAACTGTTTTCTAAGGCATAAAGTTTTGCGTATTCAGCCAGTTAATGAAGGAACCACAAATGATTGGGGTTCCTGAGATGATGCCGATAAAGGTAAGAATTACCAATGTCAGCACAATCAATGAAAAGACGATGCCAACCCAGCCTAACACGATACCAGCGGTTGCCAAACCATTACCTTCAATAGTGTCATTGCTTTTCTTAATCTCATTTTTCGCGACATAGCCGGTGATAAGGGCTGCAATTGCGCCAAAGGGTGGGAATTTGAAATTAAGCAAGCCAGCAATCAAACTAATAATTGCCCAATAAGACACTCTTTTTTCGGGTGCTGGTGGAGGTGGAGGCGGTGCCTGTGGGGGCATTTGATATGGCGCGCCTTGTTGCGCCGGATTGGGGTTGTTCCCCTGTGAAGGGGTAGCATTTACATCAATATAGTTGTTGTTCATAGGTCTCCTTTTTCTTGAATTAAAACGTTTTTCTTTTGTCTGTGTTTCTTAATGCGCCAGGCGATGAGCCAGATTACCAGGAAAACGAGGATAATCATCAAAATTGGCAAAACGACTGAGAGCACTGAGATGATAACTGCGAAAATGTCTTCAGCGGTGCTAACCACTGGGTCAGCTGTGCTGGCTGTGGCAACGCTGACGGTGGGTCTGACGATGAGCGATTTGGTCGCATGTACTGAGCCAGCAACCAACAAACCACAAATGATCGAAAGAACCGGACTGATATCAGTAATGGCGTTGGCACTTGCCGCGAAGAGAATTGCCCCAGCGGTTGGTCGAATAAAGCTTTGCACAATATCGTTTACATGGTCCACAGCGGGGATTTTATCAGCGACAATCTCAACAACAGAGAGCACGATTAATACACCGATAGTCCACCAGCTTTCCAGAGCGTTATATGGTGCGGCGAGGGTGATAGTATTGGTGAATTTTGCTAAAAGCGCGACGACCAACATGGGAATATAAGCATTGAGTCCCGCGGAGGCTGAAAGACCGAACGCGCCCAATACACCTAAAATGCCTGTGAGAGTTCCTCCCATAATCGCTTTCCTTTCTGTCAAAACTATTATTACACTCTAATTATAGAACTGTTTTATAAGAAGAACAGTAGATAATCTATAGTACTAAGGGCAGCCAAGTGCCGGTTAAGAGATACCGCGCGAGGCTAAGAATGCCGATTTGCGCGAAAGTCATAATTAATCCCAAAAGACCTTGTGGAAGTAAGTCTCGCCAGGAATTGGCTTGGTTAGAACGCTTCAAAATGAAAGTTGCCAAAGTGCAATGAAGCATCCACAGGATAAAAACAATAGCGCATCCCGTTAGAATGCTAACTGGGTAGAAAAGTACAGGTTTTTGACTGTAAATTGCTGCAGCTAACAGCGCCAGGACCAAAACGATTGAGAGAAAACGATGGCCTTTTTCAAAAGCCGAGCTTCTTTGATAGTTTATCCAAACGGTTTGGTTAAATACGACTGATAGTGTACTGCCAATGCCCAACCCCACAGCCAAACCAGTAATAAGTCTTGTGAGATTGGTGGTTTCATACAGCTTTGGATACCATGAAAAAAGGCTAAGCGTTGAATTCACACCATCAACAGCAAAGGCTATTAAGCCTATAATCAAAAAAACGGTAATCCACCAGGGTGGGAATTTACCATGTTTGCCCCAAATGAAATGGGCGATTATAGTAATCAACGCGCCTAAATACATACCCGTGCAACGAGCACAAAGCGGCGGATTTAAATCACCAAAAGCAAAAGAATGATCAGGCAATTGGTGACAAACACTGTAAGCAATCGCGTTTAATTTAGACCAAAAGCCACTTGGTGTTAGCCAAAGCCATGCTGTAAACAACAGGCCAGCAATAATGAGCAAAACAATGATGCATTTTTTACTGGCCGGTTTTTCTTTTTGCTTTTCTTGCTTTGTATTGGTCATTAAGCTTTTTTAACAGGTGTTTCGGTTAAGTAACGATGCGCTGTTTTGAGTTCTTCGATGATATTAATTTGCTGTGGACACAAAGCCTCGCAGGCACCACATTCCACACACGAATCGGCGCGTCCGTCTTTGGGCACCGAAAAACCATAGTTGCGCTGACCGTATTCCTGTAGGTTGAACATCATCGCGTCGTTGTAGACTGAAAAGATGGTTGGAATGCGCACGCCTTGTGGGCATGGCAGGCAGTATTCGCATTTGGTGCAAGGTACCGGACTGCACGCGCGCATAGCCTTATGCGCATCGATAATTAACTGATGATCAGCTTCGCTAAATTGACCAATCCCACTGCGACTGGCATAGCTCAGGTTTTGAGAGACTTGCTCGGGAGTCGACATACCGGAAAGCACGACGGAAATCTCGGGTTGATCCCAAAGCCATTGTAAGGCCCATTCAACATGGTTCCAGGGTCTTTCTGAACGCGCGAAAACATCAGCAACTGTTGGAGCTAAAGTCGGGCTGGCGAGTCCGCCGCCGCGCAAGGGTTCCATGATAATCACAGCCAAACCTTTATCTGCGGCGAGTTTGAGGCCTTTCACGCCGGCTTGTTCTTCAATGTCAACATAGTTGTATTGTATTTGGCAAAAGTCCCAGTGCGCGTAACCGTTGATAATTTCTTCGAAGACCTCATATTTGTCATGGAAAGAAAAACCGATCGCGCGGATTTTGCCTTCATCTTTTTTGCGCTCAAGCCAGTCGAAGATATCTAAACGGAGGTAATTATCCCAGTAGCGTTTATTGAGCGCGTGAAGCAAATAGCAATCGATGTAATCGGTTTGCAGGCGTTCAAGTTGGGTGTTGAAATGTTTATCAAAGTCATCGGGAGTACTCACCAGCCAGCTGGGCATTTTAGTGGCCAATTTAACCCTTTCGCGATAGCCATCCGCTAAGGCCTCGCCTACAAATGGTTCGCTTTGTTCGCGATGATATCCCCATGCTGTATCTACATAATTTAAGCCGGCGTCAATCGCGGCGCGGAGCATCTTTTTGGCGGTTGGTTTGTCAATTTGACTGCTATCACCGTCCAGGATAGGTAAACGCATGGTGCCAAAACCCAGCGCGCTTACTTTCCAGTCTTGTTGTCCAAAATTTCTGTATTCCATAGGGCACTCCTTTTTGCTCAATTGCTTTAATTCTACCCTTGAATCGCACTTCAAGGTTTATTTCTGATAAAATTAGATCAAGTCTTCTTCAATTTACGTTTTAATTAACGTGCATTCGAAAGAATCTGATTATGAACACAAAAAACGATAAACAAAACAGTGTAGATCCCAATTTGGCAGTAACCGATGATGACAAGAGGTCAAACCGGAAGTCAAACTCTCCGACATGGAGTTGGCCAATCAAACTTGTTGTAGGCGTCTTTATGCTGATTGGGATGATTGCCCTGGCGATAAAGTTTAATACCTACCTTAAGCTTCTGCTTACAGCCTTGCTCATCTCTTTCCTTATCCAACCCATTGTCCGGTGGATTGCCAAACACACCAAAATGAAGTGGAAGCTTGTTTCCGCAATCGTTTATGTTTTACTTCTTTCTTTATTAATTTGGGGAGCGTTTAGTGGTGGTCGCGGTTTGGTGGGGCAAATTGTTGGCCTTTTCAAATCTTTGCAAGACAATGTGAGTGTGTTTACTGATTTTTTGGCGGGATTATCCAATAAAACAGTTCATTTGGGTCCCCTTGAATTTACCACACCAGAGCTTAATACCAGCTTTATCAGCGAAAAGATTAATGAGTTCATTCAACCCCTGATAGGTGAAATTACCAAAAATGCCGGCAGAGTGTTGGGTTCGGTAGGAAACTTCGTTTTCAATCTTTTTATTACTATTTTGATCTCTTTCTTTATTACGTCTGAATCTGGCACAGAGAAAAAGCCTTTTCTGAATTTGCCGAATAAAGATTATGACTATGACCTGCGTCGTATGGGACGCGAAATTTCTGGCAACTTTAACGCTTTTTTGCGAGGCACTTTGATTGTGGTGATGATTGCCATTGTGATCTATACCGCTTTGTTAGGTGTGTTTGGGGTGCCGTATTTCTTCCTTCTGGCTGTTATCGCGGGCTTTGGGCGTTTTATCCCTTATTTGGGTGCTTTTATTGGCTGGGTGGGGTTTGCCATTGGCGCTTTGATTCAGCGTCCGACGCCGTTTGGCCTGACACCCTTCGTTTATGCTTTATTGGTTTTGGGAATCGCGCTCTTTATCGACTTAATTCTGGACCATATCGTAACGCCAGGAGTGATGAGCGATGCCTTGGATGTGCACCCTGCCGCGATTTTGATTTCCGCTTTGATTGGGGCGCAGCTCTTTGGCCTTTTGGGGGTCATTTTGGCCGCGCCGGCTTATGCTGTGTTAACGCTTTTGGTGCGTTATGCGGTCCGTAAAATCTTTGATGAGGACCCCTGGGAGGGGATGGTTTATTATCGTAAGCCAAAAGAACCACGCGTCATTACAGCCTTACGTAAGTTTGGTAAAAAAATTGCCAAATGGACCGAAAAACCCCGTTTTGCAATTCGAGACTGGTTTTTAAAGCTGTGGTCTAAGATTACGGATTTCTTTAAAACGTTAATAGCTAAATATTCAAGAAAAACCCCAATAAGCAAACAAAGAAAAAACGCTACAGCTCAAACAACTGAATCTGATCCATCAGTAAATCAAGATTCTCTTGATGATCAGAACTGATAGATAAAAAGATTGAGTGAAGCCAAAGAGCAAAAAAGGTCATGGTTTAAGTACACACAAGTTTAGATTGCGATATAATTTAACAAAAGTACAAAAGGAGATAATTATGTCTGATCATTCACAAGAACCCATCACGTCCACCATTGCTGAAACTGAAAACTATTTGGCATGGAAAGCCGAGGAACCCGACGGCGAGACTACCTATCACTTGGAGTTTAATAACGTTACCCTGCACTTCTTTAAAGAAGAATGGGATGAAGTCTTAAAGCTTCTGGAAGTCATCATCGACGAAGAACTTTAGAAAAACACATTTCCAAAATGAACCAGTCTGAAGAACTCGGGCTGGTTTTTTCTTAACTTTTCCATGGCCAATTGGCGGTTTGGCTTCAATAACAACATTTGAGCAGCGTCAGGGCTAAGGGAAATAAGGTGGGCTTAAACTCGCAAAGCCATCCAGTCCAAATCATGTACCAACTTAAATCCGGCTTCCTGGATGCCCTTTGTCGCGCGAGATATTGGGAATTCCAGGTTCACTTTTTTGTAATCCCAAAAAGAATTCACGAAGTGATTCAACAGCGCGAAGGCTCTAAGGTTCTCTTCTCCCTCATCTAAACCTTCCGGCAAAGCCAGGAGCAGAATATCACATTGGGTGAGTTGTCGTTGCCAACTGAGCATTCCCAATAGCTGACCATTTTTGCGCAGAGCGAAATGCTCTGCCTGCATCATTTGGGACCAATAAGACGGCACTAACCAGCTGAAAGGAGAGAGCGCGGCAAAAGAAATGTTGGCATACCAACGGGTTCTTTTAGGGTAGGCTTGAGCTAACCAGGCTTTTTGTGTTTTCCAGTCTCCCCATTTGCGTTTGCCAATGACAAAATTAGCCTCAGAGGCTGATTTTGCTAAGTCGCTTTCAGAAAACGCGCTTGGGCGCTGTCTTAATCGCCATTGGCTGATACTATGCAAGGTATTAAACCCCAAATCCCGATAGAGGTCGATGGCGGCTTGGTTATCATGGCGTACCTGCAGGTAAATGTCACGCACGCCGTTAAGCTGACATCTGCGCAAGCCTTGCAGAGTTAACTCACGGGCAATGCCTTTGCGTCGATATGCTTCATCAACAGAGACATTGGCGATCATGGTGACGCGCTTAAACCCATCCAAGTGAGGGATTAAGCTGATGTTTCCTACCACCTGGCCCTGGTCTTCCCATACAAGTCCGTCTGACCACGATGCGCGTATTGTCATCCGGTCTAAAAGGTTTCCCTCATCACAGGCGAGCATCCGCGCGTGCCGGCGCATGTTTTCAATGAGGGTGTGGTTTTCCGGGTCGCGTTTTAACTCAAAAGCTTCTTCCATCAAAGTTGCTACCGCGTTGAGGTCGCGTGTGGGGTCCATGCGACGGATAAAGCCATAGGGTTTTGGATTGGACAGTGTGGCCATGCTTTGATTTTAATCCAAATTGCTGAACTTAAACAAAAAGCTCCCGTATGGCACGGAAGCTTTGCTATTGTTTGTATTTAGGCCTTTATGAACATCAGGCCGATACACAAAACTATGAAAAATCCGCGGGGTCAATTGGGCCAGTTCGGCGTTGGCGATAAATGATTCGTCC
>CAZTEP010000026.1:0-9963 GCA_964612325.1 uncultured Anaerolineaceae bacterium | reverse complement strand
ATCCGCTTCTATCATTTCAACAGCAAATTTTGCTTCGTCCAGTCCATAACCATAATTGAGTTGAACAGCACCAATATTTGCAAATAAAAGAATATCAGGCGCAAATTGGCGAATTTTAAAAGTGTATGCTAATTCAGGATTTTCGATAGCAGAACGCTGTGAGCCAACTCCCATAGCGATTTGAAAGTGTTCTGCTGCTTTTGCGAAGATTTGGTTATATCGCATCGAAGAAGCACTACCTCCTGTCATAGAGGATATTAGAAGTGGCGCGGACAATACTTTTCCAAGAAAGCTTAGACTTATATCTATTCTATTAAAATCTAATTCAGGCAAGGCCTGATGAATTATTTTGAAACGTTCAAACCCCGCAGAAACAGATGATTCTACATTTTTATCAAGACAAATGTATAGATGTTCTTCTTTTCTTGTTGATATTTCGGTAACTTTTTTCATATCTCTGTGTTATTATCAATAATATCGTATTTCAAGAGAATTTGAAAAGAAAATAGTAAAGAGGTTACAAGCAATGACTAATAACACATTTGAAATCCTAAAAGAAATCATGACCAACGCTAAAGAAATTGATGCAGATAGAATCACTTTAGAATCACGCTTGATTGATGATTTAGGATATGACTCGATTGAGTTATACCTGATGATTGATGGCATATGCGAAAGATTTAACATCGAAATTAGTGATGATGAAGTTCGTAGCATTGCAACTGTTGAAGATGCTGTCAAAGCCATCGAAAACTCCATTAAATAAGTCTTAATAAATTTAAAGAAGCTGTCTAAATAATCAGGCCAGCTTCTTACTTTTAATTAAACCAGGTATTTCTGAAATATTCCTGGCTATTCTTACACCAGATTTGGCTAAGATTTCTATCTTTTTTTGGCTACTATGTTGTATGTCAAACATAGAGATATCGGTGTATCCAATTTTTTGAACCTGATTATTTTTTTCGCCAGCAACATAGGCAAAAACAGGTTTTGTAATCGCTTCGAGGACATGTGCTGCAGCTAATTCTTCTTGAATACCACCTGGTTGACCAACTAATAAAATTGAATCGGTATGAGCGTCCATTTCAAACATCTCAAGGCAATCAACAAAACTCGCGCCTGAAAGGACATCTTCACCAAGTCCAACAGCAGTGCTCACACCTAACCCGTTTTGATAAAGTGTTTGAAGCACGTCGTATGCAAGCGTACCAGCTCGTGAAATGACACCGATATTGCCTTCGATTGCCAATTCTGTTGGGAAAATACCAGCCAATGCCTTGCCAGGAGAAAGAATACCGGTTGCACCTGGACCTATTAATAATGTTTCTTTATTTTTTAGTACACTTTTTATAATTGAGATATCTTTTAATGGAACACCAGCTGAAATACAAACGACGGTTTTTACTTCAGCATCAATTGCTTCAAAAATGGCATCCGTTGCTGAATGAGCAGGGACAAAAATAACAGAAGTTTCAGCATCAGTAGATTGCACACATTCTTTAACGGTATCAAACAAAGGGACTTTACCATCCAAAACCCATTCACCACCATGCGCTGGGGCAATCCCACCGACAATATTATGACCATAATCATGCATACGTTTGGAATAAAAGGACCCGGCACGTCCTTTAATGCCTTGTACTATAATGCGATTTTTTTGATTAATTAGGATCGACATAATCTACCTCGTATGGTCACATAGTCAAGCCACGGCATGTTCATCAAAATTTTTAGTCAAAAAATCCATGCCAATTTGCAGATCATTAATTACTTGGATGTTATGAGCAAGTTTTAATTTACGCGAAGCTTCTTCAGCATGAGTGCCTTTGAGACGAATAACATATGGGATATCTGTTTCAGCGATTGTTTTAGCTTTTAAAATACCGTGTGCAATTTGCTCACAATCAATCATGCTTCCAAAGACATTTACAAATACTGCATTAACCGTAGGGATGTCTTGTATAAGTTGACATGCCGCAGCAACACTTGAAATTGTCGCATTATTATCCAAAATTAAGACTAAAGCAGGTTTTAGTCCAACTGATGACAACGCATCAATGCTGGCACTGGCTAATCCTTGACCATTAGCGACAACAGCAATTTCACCATCCATACGAACAAGGTGGTGACCGAATTTTCGGGCCTCAGTTTGGGCAAAACTAACCATGGCAGGATCAATAAACCCAGCAAATTCACGTTGGCGATAGAGCGCGTTATCATCAATGATTAATTTACAATCCAAAGCAAAAGCACGGTTTTCATCATCGATAATTAAGGAGTTTATTTCGGTTAAAGTTGCATCATATTTAGTAAAGATAATCCAAAGTTTTTCTCCTATTTGCTCAATAACTTTCCATTTAACTGGGTCAATTCCTAATGTAGCGCATGCTTGACGGATAACAAAGGGATGCAAACCTAAAAGTGGATCAATCATCTGTTTTTTTCCATTTTTAGTGGAGAAAGGATGACCAGCTTCAAGCGTTTGTCCACCATCAGTAGATATGATTAAACAGGGCTCACTACGTTCGGAATCATAATGAATACCGATAAAAAGTTCATTTTCAAAAGTCATTGCTTTTTCAACGAGAATATGTTGAATAGAAATTCCCTTTAAGCGGATACTTAGTATTTCACTGGCAGCAATTTCAGTTTCATTGTCGTTACGTGTCAATCGGATACCGCCAGCCTGACCTCGTCCGCTAAGCAAGGTTTGAGCTTTTAAAATAACAGGATATCCTATTTCAGTAGCAGCTTGTTTTGCTTGCTCTGGATTTGATGATAAAAAAGCCATTGGCAAAGATATGCCTTCACGTCTAAAAATAGCTTTAGCCTGGAACTCATGACACTTCATATGATTTGAACACCTTTTGTGACGTTAATAGAGGCCTGTTTTACCAGGCCTCTATATAATTGTTGTTTCAAATTAGAAATTACGTAAGAAGTCGTCTAATGCTTCTCGGGTAATTCTATATGCACTTCCAATCTTTCGGGCTTTCAAATCTCCAGCATTTATTGCTGCCATCACATCTTCTTCAGTCACATTAAGATATTGAGCTACATTTTCTGGGGTTAAGAGTTCTGGAAGTGTTGTGCCAGAAGTACCTTGTACAGGTTGATTGGTTTGAGGTGTTTGCCCCTGAAATCCTTGTAAAGTGCCTGCTAAAATTTGACCAACACCCATACCAGCACCAATACCAGCGGTCAAACCAGCACCACCAGATGGGTTCTGTGCGGCATCACGCATGGCATCAGCAGCCTGGAGTTGCATATAGGTTTGCATATCAAGCATACCCATATCGCGTAGTTCAGCAGCTGATTTATCGGATGGCTTTAGGTTGCCAATATAGAAAGACTTCAGTAAGAGACCTAAAGCTAAGAAATCATCTTGTGCTTTTGCTCTAACTGCCGCACTAAGCTCATCTGTAAGGCCAATAAGATCCAAAACATTTTTCTTAGAGGTCGTTTCGCCAAGCACGTCTTGCAATTTTGAAAGCAACATCGTGCGCAGGCGATTTTCGATGTCACTTGTGCGATAGGCATGCATTTGACCTACAATCTGTGTGACAAATTGTTGAGGATCCTGAACCTGGAAACTGTAACTACCAAAACCCTGCAAAAGAGCAACACCTAAACCGACGCCAGTATTTCGAACAATGATGGGTTGGGGAGTTCCCCATTTTCGGTCTGCAAATTCGCGCATTGAGACATAATAAACTTCAGCTGTGAAAGGTGTTCGATCGCTAAAGAGTTTACCCAACAACCCAGTTAAAACAGGTATGTTTGCAGTTGTAATCGTGTGACGTCCAGGACCAAGCACATCCAACGCACGACCATCACGAAAGAAAACAGCTGCCTGTGATTCACGTACAATGACCTGGGAGCCAATTCGCAAATCAGCAACACCAGTTTCTGGAAAGCGATGGACAATTTCGTCCACCATTTCCCGCGGGTATTCTACAACATCAAATATTCTTGCCATATAGTCCTCCTAAATTACTGAATAATGCCCTTCATGACTTCAGAGCGTTGATTGAATGCGTTGATTGCTTCTTGAGCATGGCTGATAAGGTTGTTAATAGCCGCTCTTTGTCCATCGGTTCCAATTGATGCTTCAACATTATCAATAGCGCGAGCAACTTCATTGCCTTTGTCAAGCAATATAGCATCAAAACGATAGACATTATCAAGTTCTGCTTCTTTTATTTTGATAGCATCAAAAACGCCGGCATATCCATAAGAAGCAGTGCGAACACGGTCAATAAATTGTCGCAATTTTATGGCAGCGTTTTCTAATTCGCCCACAGCACCTAATTCACCTGCGGAAATTAGCGCGCGTTGCACACCTGAAATGCGTTGATATTGCATTTCAAATTCACGAGCAATCATTTCACGCAGAAGCTTGTCAGAGTCGCGGCGAGTGTTCTTTTGGATGTATCCCTTGAAGCCGGGGATTTTTCCAATGATTTTGGTGAACCAATCTTGTTGTCCGGTTACTTTATTGAAAATATCAGTCATGTTTCTCCTTTTTTTAGTTTAACATTTTTGTTCTGTGTTTGTATCTATATAATAACCTTTTTTTTGTTTTGTCTATATAGATTATCTACTGTCTCTTTAAGACTAAAGTTTATTATAATTGATTTATGTTTCAAATACAGTGGAGTTTTTATGCGACGTGGCAGTTCAAATAACCCTTGGGGACCATTAGAGTATGTTTTACTTATTCTTTTATTCTTTTTAGTACTGTTCACATTGTTTTCTATTTTTTGGCCAGCGATTCAGTTGTTTTATGATTCCATAATGAACAAATGAAAACAAAAAGAGAAATTCGCAAATTGCAGATAAATAATGATCTTCATAATTCAATTTGGCATGTTGTAGATTGGTTCTTTCCACCAAACTGTCCCGGATGTGGGGTTGAAGGTGAACTAATTTGTGATTCATGTCAAAGTAAAATCGTTCGTTTGACAGGCAAAAATTGTGTTTTTTGCGGCCAGGCTGTTCGAGGCGCGGATATCTGTAATGATTGTAGAAATCGAGATCACTCCTACATTGCCTATAAAGGGTATGCTTTCTACACCGGTGTTATGCGTGAATCCATCTTACGATTGAAATATCAAAATGATATTGGCATTGCTCGGCTATTATCTGACTTTTTGGAAAATTTAGTGAGAACAAGTGGTTGGGATTTTGATGTAATCATACCAATCCCTTTAAGTCGACAAAAACTTTCTGAGCGGGGATATAATCAAGCCAGTCGATTAGCAAAGCCATTAGCAGCTAAATTGGGAAAACTGTATTGTCCTAACGCGCTCATACGAATACGTGAAACAAGTTCACAAGTGGGCTTGGATATTCGCTCACGTTTGGATAATGTTGAAAATGCTTTTAGAGCTAATTCAAAACTAATAAAAAACAAGACGGTTTTGCTTATTGATGATGTTTTTACTACTGGTGCCACCTTAGAATCAGCTGCTTCTGAATTAAAACTTTCTGGCGCGAAAGCTGTTTATGCAATGACTCTGGCCAAATCCAGCAGAATTATTAAGGACTTTGAATAATTACCAGGGAATGTTGTATAATTGTAAAAAATTAACGGAGGTTCAGAATGGCACTAAAAATAGACCTTTACACCAAAGAATTAGAACTAACCGATCGTATCCATGATTACGCTAACAAAAAAATAGGTAAATTAGATAAGTTTCTAAGTGAAATCGATGAATGTCGGGTAGATCTTGGCCATGCAAAAACTGCAAGAAATGCTAACGAACGTTTTATCGCTCAAGTTACCATTCGTGGACGTGGTTTTATCTTGCGGGCTGAAGAACGTGCTGACAACATATTTGCCGCAATTGACGCAACCGTTGACAAAATGACGCGTCAGATTGAGCGCTTCAAGGGTAAGCATTGGCGAAGACGGGAAGATGGTCAAGCTAAAGAGCAAATCGGTGCTAATGAAGCAGTTGACATTGAAGATACTGTTGATCCAGTCATTGTTCGACGTAAAAGCTTTATTCTCACCCCTATGGATGAACTTGAAGCTTTGGAACAACTCATGTTACTTGGTCATGAAGACTTTTTCGTTTTCTATAATGCAACAACTGAGAAAATTAACGTACTCTATCGCCGTCGCGATGGCAGCTATGGTTTGATTGACCCCATAATCGGATAACGTGTTTGATGAATAGAGCAACTTTCATCATAAAGTTGCTCTATTGTTTTAAAATTCCCCTTATTGTATAAAGGATATTACATGGTCAACAAGAATAAAGCAACTTACAACGTAGATATTGAACAAATCAGCGAAGCTACAAAGATGATAATTAAAGCAATTGGTGAAGATGAAACCCGAGAAGGATTAATTAGAACGCCTGATAGGGTTGCACGAGCTTACGATGAAATTTTCAGAGGCTACAAAGTTGATGAGAAATCATTGATTAATGACGCGCTTTTTAATGTTGACTATGATCAAATGGTTATTGTGAAAGACATTAAGTTTTACAGCATGTGCGAACATCATGTCCTTCCATTCTTCGGCAAGGCTCATGTTGCTTATCTTCCAAAGGGGAAAGTAATCGGTTTGTCTAAGATACCCCGCATTGTTGAGATGTTTGCGCATAGATTGCAGGTTCAGGAAAGATTAACCCAACAAATCGCTGAATTCATTCAAGATGCCATTCGTCCATTAGGCGTTGCTGTTGTAATTGAAGCGCAACACCTGTGCATGATGATGCGCGGAGTCAAAAAAGAAGAGGCCACCATGACGACCTCTGCAATGTTGGGGGGATTCAGAACCCATCTTGAAACGCGTCTCGAATTCTTAGATAGGATATCGTAATTTCTTATTAAGACATAGGTATTAACCGAATGTTTTGCGTAGGATATATGTCTAATTAAAACAGTCTTCCCTCTTACGGCACATTTCAATACCAACATACTGAGTGTTTGCAACACGATGTTTTTTTTCTATTTTGATACAAATCTCGTCCACAGGATACTCGTCAAACAATTCCTGTATAATACGGTACGACAGCGCTTCAAGCAAATAATAGTTCGTTTCAGCTACAATTTTCTTAATGTGTTTAACAACACTTGAATAATTAACCGCATCTGCTACATCATCAGAAAGTGCAGCTTTAGAAAAATCAGCTTTTGCTCTAAGGTTAATGACTAAAACCTGAGGAATAGCTCTCTCATCATCTTTTACCCCAATATGGCCGATAGCCTCTAAATTAGTAATTAATATTGAATCCATAGTAATCCTTTACAGATATTCTCCACCATCAATAACAATGTTGTGCCCTGTCATAAAATCCTGCGTTAATATGTGAATGACGTTTTGAGCCACAATTTCAGCACTTCCAAGTCTTTTAAGAGGCACTCGTCGATTGGCAACTGCTTGCATATCCATGTGTTCATAACCTGCAATAGACATCATTATTCCAGGACTAATGGCATTAACAGTAATATTAGGTGCCAGTTCTAATGCGGCTAATTTTGTCGCTTCCCATAAACCTAATTTAGCCAAGCGGTATGCAAATCGCTCTGGATTGCGTTTGAAAATTTCAGCATCGATGATATTGACAATTTTCCCTTCGCTCCTATCTGGAAGTTGTTTTGCGAAAAGCTGCATTAAAAAGAGGGGCGCAAAAAGATTTATATTAAAAACTTGATAAAGCTTTTCTTTTTCAAGGTCGATGAGTTTTCCTTTTGGAAAAATGCCTGCGTTATTAATCAGAATATCAACTTGTCCAAAAGTATTGTTTACCCTGTCGAAAAGACAGGGGAGTTGGTTTATTTCATTGATATCTGCCTGGAAAATCTCAACACGAACACCGGTTCGCTCTAATTCTTGTTTTAATCTTAGTGCAGCCTCATTAGAGCGATTGTAGTTAATTGCTAAATTAACGTCATTGTTAGCCAGTTCAGTTGAAATGGCTTTGCCAATTCTAATCGCACCTCCGGTAACAAAAGCTGTTTTCCCTTTTAGTTCCATATGTCGTACTCCTTAAGAGGCGAAGTGATATCACCGTGGTAAAATTTTACCATTGACCATTTATGATTTCAGGAGACCTTAATGCAAACAGTTGACATTGAAAAAGCTTTAAACACCATTCGCTTCATATCTGCCGATGGCGTTCAAGTGGCAAATTCTGGCCACACAGGCATGCCGATGGGAGCAGCCGCATTAGCATATACCTTATTCATGCGCCAAATGAAACATAATCCAATGGATCCCAACTGGCCTAACCGTGATCGCTTTATTCTCTCCGGAGGTCACGCCTCAATGCTTTTATATTCAATGCTTTATCTCACTGGCTATGGCATTGAGTTAGACGATTTAAAGCAATTTCGACAATCCGGTTCAATTACTCCGGGGCATCCAGAGTGGGGCCACACACCAGGCGTTGATACAACAACAGGTCCTTTAGGGCAAGGTTTTGCAACGGGTATTGGAATGGCCATTGCCGAAGCCCAACTCTCAGATACTTTTAATAAACATGACTTTGACATCATAGACCACTACACATACGCCATCGTAACTGATGGTGATTTAATGGAAGGTATCAGCTCCGAAGCGGCTTCTTTAGCTGGCACATTAGAATTGGGCAAACTTATTTATCTGTATGACTCCAATCGAATTACGATTGAAGGAAGCACTGATTTAGCTTTTACTGAAGATGTTGCCAAACGTTTTGAAGCCTTTAACTGGCACGTCCAAATTGTTGAAAACGGAAATGATGTTGACGCCATTGACCAGGCTATAGAGATTGCTAAGCTTGATCCCCGGCCTTCCTTGATTATTTGTAAAACGGTTATTGGCTATGGTCTTCCTACTCGTGCTAATACGCCTGGGATCCATGGAACACCTGCCGGCTGGGATGAGCTCAATTTGGCCAAAGAAAATGCAAAATGGCCAACTGAGCCCTTGTTTTATACCCCGGAAAATGTTTTGAAACATTTTCGCGAATCAATTCTAAAAGGGAATGAGAAGCAAAAGCACTGGGAAGAACAATTTGAAGCATATAAAGAACAATATCCAGAATTGGCTCAGGAATTTCTTCGCCGTTTTTCAGGTGAGTTGCCTGAAGATTGGTCACAAAATCTGCCGCAATTTGAAGCAGATGAAAAAGGTATGGCTACACGTAACGCTTCCGGCAAGACGCTTCAAGAAATAGCAGCAGCATTGCCTGAACTTATTGGTGGAAGCGCTGATTTAGCCCCTTCAAACAACACCTGGTTAGACGCTTATCCTGCTTTTTCTGCTGACATGCCTGGTGGACGCAATTTCCATTTTGGTGTTCGGGAATTGGCAATGGCAGCTATCACAAATGGTCTGTTTGTTCATGGTGGTTTTAGGCCATATTGCGCAACTTTTTTAGTCTTCTCGGATTATTTACGTGGGTCATTACGGGTTAGCGCACTTGCTAATATGGCCAGCGTTTATGTTTTCACACACGATTCTATCGGTGTAGGAGAAGACGGGCCAACACATCAACCGATTGAAACCTTGATGAGCTTGCGTTTGATGCCAGAATTGCAGGTTTTAAGACCTGCGGATGCCAATGAAACAGTTGAATCCTGGAAAATCGCAATTGAGACCAAAGATAAACCTACAGCTTTAATCCTTAGTCGGCAAAACTTGCCGATTATCGATCGCAATAAATTTGCTAAAGCTCATTTGACCAAAAAAGGTGCTTATGTGCTTTATCAAAGCAAACAGACAGAACCAGATTTAATCATTCTGGCAACAGGTTCTGAAGTTCACTTAGCTATTACCTGTATTCCAGAAATTGAAGCGAAAGGAATTAGTCTGAGAATCGTTTCATTTCCATCATGGGAACTGTTTGAACGACAAGCACAAGACTATCGCGATGAGGTATTACCTCCTCATATTAAAAAGCGTCTTTCAATTGAAGCAGGTGTAACCAGCGGTTGGGAGAAATGGGTAGGAGAAAAAGGAAT
>CAZTEP010000025.1:0-9992 GCA_964612325.1 uncultured Anaerolineaceae bacterium | reverse complement strand
TGGCGGAACTATCACATATTCGGCTTTTTCCTCTCTGCCCTTGCCCTGCAAGTAAATAACCGTGTTATCGCCCGCCGCTCTCAAGTCCTCTATATTAGCCCGCTTTGCCTAAGGCATCGCGGTTGGCTCAAACTATGCTAACCCAAACAATCTCCCTATCACCATCAGTAGGCCCACCCTAAATGGATGGCTTTATGAAGTGACCAATAACACTGGTCAAGCTATTGAATTTAACACGGAATTAATTTGTATTGACCAAAGTTTTGATTCGATTCAACCAATCATTGAGCGACAATTTTTCTAACGCTTTTAATCGATTTAATAATTAAACAATCCTGGTAACAATACCTTCGTGAACATTCCATTTGTCACAGCTTTCCACAAACGCGTCTGGGAACATGCTCAGATCGGTTGTAGTTAGCAATGCTTGCTCGACCTCATTCACAATAGCCAAAAGCTCCTCACGTCGTTGTGGGTCAAGTTCAGCCATAATTTCATCCAGTAACAATACTGGCGTTTCACCACTACGGGCTTTCATCCAGGCAACTTCAGCAAATTTTAAGGACAACAAAGCTGTTCTAATTTGGCCACGCGAACCATAATAGCCTAAATCAATTCCGTTACTCAAAAAACGTAACTCGTCGCGATGCGGACCAACCGATGTGCTTCCCCGATACAAATCAGTCTGACGGCTTAGAACCAGCGCATCTTTGTAACCCTTTTCAAGTTCAGTTAAACTCAAGTGGCTATAATTTGGCTCATTGCTAACCGGCAAACTCAATTGTTCCCCACCATTCACATAAGGGTCATATGACGGCGTGTAAACAAAACGCAAAATTTCACTTTGACGGGTCAATCTCTGATGAACATCAAAAGCATGGCTTTCAAGTTCATCCAAAGCGCGAATACGTCCCTGCATTAACACCGCGCCATGCGTTGCAAGCATATTATCCCAGGCCTCAAGCTGTCTTAAATCGCCGTTATTCTCAAAAAGTGTCTTCAGCAAGGCATTCCTCTGCTGAATAACCTTATTAAACTGGCTTAAGCTTTTCACATATCCCGGTTCAATTTGTGAAAGGATTTCGTCTAAATAAGAACGCCTATCAGATGGCGAGCCTTCAATAATGCGCGACATTTGAGGCAAAAAACTAACCACATTAAAATGACCATAGAGATTGCTGATTCTCTTGGGTACCCCATCCAACAAAACCTGTTTTCTAAAACGGGCTTGGTTTGAGTTCCCGTTATATTCCTGAATAAAGCGCACTTCAAGGGTATGTTCCCGCCCCCGGCTATAAAACTCGCCAATGATTCTGCCAACCATAATCGGCTCCACAGGCATATTAAAATTGAGTAACTGCCGATCCTGACTGACATGAAAAGATGAGAAATTAGCCAAATACGAGATGGCTTCCAGAATCGTCGTCTTTCCTTGCGCGTTAGCGCCAGTAAACAAAATGACCCGCCTGGGGAATTCAATATCCAGACGGGAAAACGCGCGAAAATCGGTTAACGACAATCTTTTTAGATACATTAGTCTCTTAGGTTTTCCAAATCTTCATCGGTGGGTTCAAAGACCTCAGTGGCCTTGTCAATATAGAGCACACCATCTAAATGATCCATTTCATGTTGAAAAATGCGTGCTAACCATCCATCCGCTTTTATTTTTACGTTTTTGCCGAACCTGTTTTGCGCTTTCACAGTAACAGCATCCCAGCGTTCCACCATCCCCACCAAACCAGGCACACTCAAACACCCCTCCAGGTCTTCGGTCGTTTCTTCTGAATGGCGAATAATTTCAGGATTAACCAAAACATACGCCTTCGGCTTTTCGTCCTCTTTTTCGGGCTCAGCGTATTCAACAACCACGATCTTTTGGCTGATACCTATTTGCGGCGCGGCCAGTCCAACACCAGGCGCATCACGCATGATAACAAACATATCTTCAATTAGGTTCTGAAAATCCTTATCAAAGTCCGTAACTTTCTTCGCCTTTCGCCGCAGAATAGGGTTTGGATGGGTAATGATTTCGTACTTGTCCATTTCTTTCTCCGCCATAGTTATACCATTTTAGAGCAATGAATTACCAATTTGCAATCTATATTAATCTTTAAACAATCTCTCTACCACATTTCAAACATCAAGTATATAAAAACTAAGCCTTTATCTTTTCGCCATTATTGGCCATATCAGGAAATAAGCGTTTGAACAAGCGTGTTGCCAAAGGATAAGTCAAAAAACCATACACGATACCGGCAGGCAAGTCCCAAAAAGCGTGTTGCTTTACCAATAAAAGCGATGCCATAATAAGTACAGAATAAAAAACCGCTAAAACCTTATAGACAGGCTTAAACCCTGAGCGAAGCACATATATGATGACAATTGTTGTAGTCAAAGCATGCACAGAAGGAAACCCGTTGTAATGGTTATCGACCTTGTAAGTCAACGAAATGATTTTTTCAAAAAAAGAGTTCCCCAGATTTGTCGCACGGCTCACATCAGTTTGGAAGAATATGAAAGTTAAATAAGCTGCGAATTGACCGATAATCAGTTGAAGTATATATTTTCGGTATTCACTTCGCTCATGTTTATAAAAAGCAAAAGCATTCATCATCAAAAAAGGAAACCAGCTGTGATAAATCAATATAAAAGATGGCACAAAAGGAATTCGGTCATCAATTGGCGCATAAAGGTTCCGAACCGTTCCTATAGGTCTGTTTAATAGACCAAACCCAGGCAAAATAAGAATATAGGCAAAAATCAACAGGAAATCAGGATCTTTGAATAAAGCTTTTATCTTTTCTTTCATATCCAATCATTCTAATGCACTTATATTCATTACATCGCTTAAATAACACGGGAGCGATATGACCGCTCCCGTAAATATTTGCTAACAATTAAAAGCGTTTAGGCTTCAATGCTCTCATCTTGCTTTTGGATATCTTCATCAGCGTCTTTTGCTGCCTCTTCGGCTTTTTTAGTGACAGTAAAGATGAGTTCTTCATCACCTTCAACATGACTAACGACCACCGTATCACCAGCTTCAAACTCACTGGCCAAAAGTTTTGTAGCAAAAGGACTTTCAACATATTTCTGCAAGGCACGGCCAATCGGTCTGGCACCAAAGGTAGAATCATAGCCAATATCAGCAAGCCATTTTACTGCACTTTCATCAATCTTAAGATTTATACGATAAACGCTCAATCTTTCAGTAATCTCTTTGATTTGCAAATTCACAATCTCACACAAGTTTTCTTTGCTAAGGGGTGAGAAGATGATAATCTCATCGATTCGGTTCAAAAACTCTGGTCTAAAAGCATCTTTGAGTGCTTTATGGATTTTTTCATGTGAGGATTTCACTTCGTCATTGTCGGATTTATCAATAAAACCAAGTGTTCCACCAGCACGAACAAATTCCGTGCCTAAGTTACTGGTCATAATTAAAACCGTGTTTCTAAAATCAACTACACGCCCCTGACCATCCGTCAAGCGACCATCGTCCAAGATTTGAAGAAGTGAGTTCCAAACCTCAGGATGTGCTTTCTCAATTTCATCAAAAAGCACCACGCGATAAGGTCTTCGGCGCACAGCTTCGGTCAACTGTCCCCCCTCCTCAAAACCAACATAACCAGGAGGCGCGCCAAAAAGGCGTGAAACAGAATGGCGTTCGCGGTATTCACTCATATCTACGCGCACCAAAGCGTCTTCATCATCAAAGAGGAATTCAGCCAAAACTTTGGCCAACTCAGTTTTACCAACACCGGAGGGGCCGATAAAAATGAACGAACCAATCGGTCTGGACGGATTCTTCAGGCCGGCTCTGGCGCGTCGGATGGCATCCGCGATTGCAGTTATTGCAGCTTCCTGGCCAATAATGCGCTCTGAAAGTCGGCTTTCCATATGCAAAAGCCGCTGTGCCTCAGATTCCATCAACTGGTTCAAGGGAATACCCGTCCAACTGTGAATGACGTCAGCGATGTCTTCAGCATCAACCACATCATCAAGTTTCATGTCAGTTTCCCATTTGGCACGTTGTTCGTTGAAACTTTCTTCCAGGCGCAACCTTTCAGCTTTCAGCTTCACGGCGCGTTCATAATCGCGCTCAAGGCCGGCTTGCTCTTCTTCAGCAGCGAGTTGATCAATCATTTTCTTTTCTTCACGCAATTCATCCGGCATAGAGAACAAAGCAACACGCAATTTCGCAGCTGCCTCATCCATCAAATCGATAGCTTTATCTGGCAGTTTACGTTCAGTCATATAGCGGGAACTAAGTTTGGCAGCCGCATCCAAAGCTTCGTCCGAAAGCGTTACATTATGGTGTGCTTCGTAGCGATCCCGCAAACTTTTCAGCATATTAACTGTATCTTCAATACTTGGTTCTTCAACATAAATTGGCGCGAAACGGCGTTCCAGTGCGGCGTCTTTTTCAATGTACTTGCGATATTCATCCAAGGTCGTCGCCCCAACACATTGCAAATCACCCCGCGCTAAGGCTGGTTTTAGCATGTTTGAAGCATCCATGGCTCCTTGGGCGGCACCAGCACCTACAACAGTATGCAATTCATCAATAAACAAAATAATCTCGCCATTCGAACTTTGCACTTCTTCAAGGCTGTTCTTCAAGCGTTCTTCAAATTCGCCTCTAAAGCGTGTTCCCGCGACCATCGCGCCTAAATCGAGTGCTAAAACCTTTTTACCACTTAATATTTCCGGCACGTCATCATTAGCAATTTTTTGTGCAAGACCTTCAGCAATCGCGGTTTTACCCACACCTGCCTCACCAATTAAAACCGGATTGTTCTTTGTTCGACGGCTCAAAACCGTAATCAACCGCATAATTTCAGAATCACGCCCATAAATTGGGTCTAACTTTCCATCTTTTGCGGCTTGGGTTAAATCACGGGTGTATTTTTCAAGCGTTTTATAACGCGAAGGTCCCGTTCGGATAGGGGTTCTGCCTCCCCGAATCTGAGCAATGGTTTCAAGGACGTTTTTACGCGAAATTTCAAATTCATCCAAAAGTCGCGCAAGTTGCGTGTTTTTTTCTGTAAGAATAGCCAACAAAAGATGTTCTGTTGAGATGTATTCATCTCCCATCCGGTTAGCTTCATTTTTTGCCAAATCCACTACCATTTTGACACGGGGTGTCAAAAAGATCTGTCCGCTTTGACCGGCGAAAATATTCGCTTTAGGCGTAGTACGTAAAATTTCATCCAATCGATCCGCGATTGCCGCTGGGACAACACCTAATGCCTCAAATATCTGGCTCACAATGCCATCAGGTTGTTCAATCATACCTAATAAAATATGTTCAGTATCAACCTGATTGTGGCCATACCGTTGAATAATCTCTGCGGCCCGCGCTGCGGCATCCTGGGCTCTTTCTGAAAATTTATCAAATCGCATCATAGTTTTGTTTTCCTTTATTAATTGTCCTTACCTTGAATGTGCAAGGCTTGTTCCAACACATCAAGTTTACCCAATCACTATTAGATTTATCTTAAGAATAACGGTGTTTTAAAGTAATAACATCGCGTCACCAAAAGAAAAGAAGCGGTAGTTCTCTTTAATCGCCGTTTCATAAAGCCTGAGAATGTTCTCTCGCCCTGCAAACGCGCTCACCAACATTAAAAGCGTAGATTTTGGCAGATGAAAATTAGTAATAATGCTATCGACAATCTTGAACCGATATCCAGGCAAAATAAAAAGGCCTGTATCCCCCTGCCACGCGCTGAAAGATTCTTCACCGGCATTTTGTGCCATCGTTTCAAGCGCGCGCACAGAGGTAGTGCCTACAGCAACCACCCGGCCACCTTTAGCTTTGGTTTGATTGATTTTTTCAATTGTCTCAGCATTAATCTGGCACCATTCTTTATGGATGTGATGGTCCGAAGCCAGCGCTTCGGTCACCGGCGCGAAAGTGTCCAACCCAACCCTCAGCTCAATCTTAGCCAGATTAATTCCCTTTTCAATCAAGCTTTCGATAAGCTCCGACGTGAAATGCAAGCCCGCAGTTGGCGCGGCAGCGGAGCCAGGAACCTCATTAAAAACAGTCTGGTACCGTTCAGGATCGCCGACGTAGTTATGGATATAAGGTGGTAAAGGAACATGTCCAGCACTTGAATAATAAGCTTCAATGCCTGCTTCAAAGCGTAACACCCGTTTTGCTCCCTCAAGCACTTCAATAACCTCTGCCTTAGGGCCATCAATAACCTGCAAATAACGCCCTACCTTCATGCCACTTCCACCCATCAAGCACTCCCATTCTAAGGCGTTTCGTTTTCGCAACAACAGAATTTCAGCGCGACCAAGACCAGGCAGTTTTTGAGCAAACAAACGCGCTGGAATAACCCGCGTATGATTAACCACCAATAAATCATCCGGTTTTAAAAAGGATGGCAAATCATAAAAATACCGATGGAAAACTTCACCTGTTTCCCGTTGAAAAACAAGCAAACGCGAGTGGTCACGTGGTTCAACTGGGGTTTGAGCAATCCGTTCAAGGGGAAGGTTGTAATCAAAATCGGAGGTTTTTAACATGGTCATAGAATTTGTTGCCAGGGTAATCAGCAACTACTCGCCACCAAATAGGTCTAATTGGCTTTTCTGTGCTGTATATGGCCGTCCAAAATGGGCATAAGCGAGAGATGTCGCCACACGTCCTTGCGCTGTGCGATCGATAAAACCCAATTGCAAAAGATAGGGTTCAACCACATCCATGATGGTGTCCGCTTCTTCACTGATTGAAGCTGCCAGCGTATTCAAGCCAACCGGTCCACCATTGTATTTGTCAATAATCGTGAGTAAAATTCGGCGATCAATTTCATCCAATCCCATGCGGTCGATGCTCATCATGTTTAGACCAGCTTCAGCAACCTCAGCAGTGATTTTACCCTCAGCCATTACCTCCGCGTAATCACGTACCCTGCGCAACATACGCAAAGCGATGCGGGGTGTACCGCGCGCGCGTCTGGCAATTTCTACGATTCCCTTTTCTTCGGCTGGAACCTGCAACAATCGCGCGCCCCGGCGGATAATATCTCCCAATGATTTTTGATCATAATAATCAAGCCGATAAACCGCGCCAAACCGGGCACGCAAAGGGGCTGTTAATAAAGCCAAACGAGTCGTCGCGCCTACAACAGTAAAGCGAGGCAACTTCAAACGTACCGACTTGGCAGCTGGTCCTTTGCCTATCACAATATCAAGCGCGTAATCCTCCATAGCGGGATATAGAATTTCTTCAACCTGCCTGCCCAAGCGGTGAACTTCATCAATAAACAATATGTCACCAGCGCGCAAGTTGGTCAAAATGGCGGCCAAATCGCCAGCGCGCTCTATCGCCGGTCCGGAGGTAATTTTGATGTTCACACCCATTTCTGAGGCCAAAATATGAGAGAGCGTCGTCTTACCCAACCCCGGAGGGCCATAAAACAAAACATGATCAAGCGCTTCCTGTCGTTGCTTGGCAGCCTGAATTTGAATACGCAGGTTCTCTTTTACGGCATCCTGACCAATCAAATCATCAAGCGTGTTTGGTCTTAAAGCATTATCGACGGTATCATCACTGTTTGGTTTGCCACTCAGAATGTGGTCATCACTGTTTTTCGTCATTTCTCAAATTATACCCGAATTTATAGCGCAAACCTCATTATGACAGGTATAATCTACGCAACAGTCAAAAAATGGAGCCATTATGAATTTATCAATTGTTGTCCCTGTTTATAACGAAGAAAAGAATCTACCCGAACTCTACGAACGTCTTGAAGCCACTTTAGTGCCAATTGGTTACCCCTGGGATGTCACCTTTGTTAACGACGGCAGTAAGGATAACAGCTTGAAAGTGCTACATGAATTGCAAGCCGCAAATCCAGATAAAGTTCGTGTGGTTGAATTCAGACGCAATTATGGCCAAACAGCCGCCATCAGCGCCGGTATTGACTATTCCAAAGGCGATATTGTCATTTTAATGGATGCCGACCTACAAAACGACCCCGCCGACATTCCTATGCTCTTGGCAAAATTAGATGAAGGCTATGATGTCGTGAGTGGCTGGCGCAAGAATCGCCAGGACAACAAACTCACCCGCAATCTACCCTCTCATATTGCGAACCGCCTTATTTCAAACTCAACCGGTGTCAAATTGCATGACTATGGCTGCACCCTCAAAGTCTACCGGCGTGAAATATTGGATAACGTCAAACTTTATGGGGAAATGCATCGGTTTATCCCCGTTTATGCCTACGAAGCCGGCGGAAAAATCACCGAGGTTGTTGTTCAACACCATCCCCGCAAACACGGCAAAGCCAATTACGGTTTAGAGCGTACCTTTAAAGTCATTTTGGACCTAATTACGGTCAAATTTTTGATGGCCTTTTCAAAAAAACCCATTTATCTCTTTGGCGGTGTTGGAGTCGGTTTGATGACCATCAGCATTGGTCTATTCGTTTGGTTAGCACTGCGACGCATTATCAAAGATATTTCTGTATTAGGGTCACCCTGGTTCCAAATCAGCATTATGATGTTCATTTTAGGTTTTTTAGCGGTCTTGCTTGGATTAATCGCGGAACTTGTCATGCGCACTTACTATGAATCACAAGACAAAAAAACCTATACCGTCAAACAGGTAATCGAACCAGAACAAAAGCCAAAGATGCGCATTATCGCTTAAATCAGGGTTTTGGCACCAGCAAATTGAACGCGCCATCTCTAAAGGCCTGTTCAAGCTGATAATGCTCAAGTATAGGGATAACCACTTTGGTCACCCAAACGTTGTTTTCTTCGTTAAAGGGGCGTGAGCTGTCTTGAAGCACCGTTGAAATGGGATCGGTCACAATTGCTGAGAATTCATGCCTTTGCAATTGTTCATAAAATGAGCTTAGATAAGATTGATGATTTCCCATCGCCATTTCCATCAAAAACACTTTTTCGTATGGATGTACTATTTTTATGTCCTCTAAATCGCCAAAAGTCAGTAACTGACGTTCGGTAATAAAAAGCACGGGTCCCTCTTTAATCGTTTCTGCTTGAAGTGCTGTTTTTAGAGCATCAAGTTCAACCTGGAGGCAATCATCGACTGCTAATTGCCATCTTCCCGCGCGCATGAAAGCAAAAAAGACAGGCACAATAACCGCGACTGCCATCCAAAAATGAGCGTTTTTCCAAAAAGGTGCAGTGTCGCTTATGAGCCAGTTTTTCTCAGGTTCTTGCTGACTTGGCTTATCAAATACTAATTTTCCAGACAGCATAAAGCCGGCAAAAACCGCAAACAAGAAAATGAAAGCATCTAAATTATGAAGGTCGCCACCGCCACCGATTTTCACACTCACCACAATACCACCTGCAAAAAAAGTAAACAAAATCCCTGCTATACCTAACCAACGCAAGAAATGCACACGCTTCCATTGTCCACACATTTTGTGCGCGATCAAAACCGACAATGGTAAGCAAAGCAAAAACACTCCAGGCAAAATGCCAACAAAAAAAGTCTTGTTAGGCAACAACCTTTCCCATAACAGCGCGGATGAAAAGGCTGAATCAAAGAGGGATGCTGGCTCACCGCTCAAGCGAATATAAACCTGTTTGCTCAACCAGGAAACCACCAATCCGAGTACCGTCCACAACACCGGGAATTGCAAATACTTAAACCAGCGTTTTTCGTCAAAAGATTCCTCAATTAAATACATCAACACAGCCAACAAAGCAGGCAATGGCATCCAGTTGACCCGGCTAATCCCAGCCCAAATTGAGGCCAAAAGCACAAATATTAGCGTGCGCCAGGGTTTATCTTTGTGATATCCATACAAGACCAATAGCACACAGACCATCATGTGATAGTAAACAGCACCCTGTAAAAAGAAGAGAAAGAAAAACAGCGTCACCCAAAGCAAGGGCAGTTTCAAACCCTCTTTCACGCGCTTCGCCAAAACCACAGCACTCCAAAGCGTCATCCCCACCAGATCGGAAGAGCGTCGTGTAGGGAAAGAGTGTAC
>CAZTEP010000024.1:0-10050 GCA_964612325.1 uncultured Anaerolineaceae bacterium | reverse complement strand
CAGTCGCCTTATTAAAGAACCAGTTAGAATCCGATTCGCTTTTTTTATCAACAATTTCTTTGATCCATTCTTTACTTGCCACGCCGATTCCATTGCAGTTAACGATAATGTTGTAAAAGGCTTCATCAATTACTTTTTTGTCAATAAGACGCAGACAATTTATTAAAACTCCAACATCCGAATTTTTTAAAAAATCCCCCTCAATACTTTTACGGTAAGGTATCCTGTAAAATTCAAAGGCATCTTCAATCGCTTCTGAAAAATAGTTGTTTCGGTAAAGAATGGCAAAATCACCGAATTTGATTTTTTTGTTGTTTTGGGTTTGTCTTTTAATAATCTTTGCTATTGTTTCAGCTTCTTCTTGCTCATCATTAGCTTCGATTAGAGTGATTTGCTCTTCGTTGGGATGTTTTTTGTGTGCGCGCAAAGCTTTTTCTTCTCGGTTCGTATTGTGATCAATCACAGCTTTAGCTGCATCTAAAATGAGTTGCGTTGATCGGTAATTATCGACTAAAAGGATCTTATTAACCTTAGTGAAATCTTGCTCAAGTTGCTGAATCTTTTTATAGTCCGCGCCGCGGAAAGCATAAATAGATTGGTCTTCATCGCCAACCATAAAAAGTTTGTCCGGAATATCAACACACAGATATTTCAAAATCTCATATTGGACGGTATTGGTATCTTGAAATTCATCAATCAGAATAGCATCGTAACGTTCCGCAACTTTCCGACGTATCTCAGGGGACTTTTTTAATGCCTGATAAGTGTAAACCAAGTAATCATCCAAATCGATTAATTTATTTTCTATTAAGGCTTCCTGGTACTTTTTATAAAATGCTTTCGTTGTCGCATCTATTGGGGTGGTTTCAGACTGGTATTTTTTTTCAAAACCGAGTTGGTTTTTGTATTTGCCTATCTTAAAAAGGAGGTCATTAAGTGAATTTTTATTTAGTTTATCCACATCCATATTTATTAACAGGTCGCGACATTCTTTATCCTTTGCAACCTTAAAATTTTCTTTTATAGGCAAAAGGTCTTTTTCCTTTGCGACTATTTCCTTGAGAAATTCACGGCAGAACTTATGAATGGTGCATAGGTTTGGTCGCTTAGCTGTTTTTTTTCCTAAGTCGTCTTTTTCGAGTCTTTCCTTCATTTCCTGGGTGGCTTTCCGGGTAAAACTCAAGGCGAGAATTCTGTCAGGTTGAATATGTCGATTCTTGATTAAATGTTGAATGCGTTTGATGATGACTCGGGTTTTACCTGTGCCAGGTCCAGCCAAAACAAGGGTTGTTCCTCTGGAAACCATGGCTTCAAACTGCCTGTCATTTAATTCTTTTGCGAAATTCGAATTTTTTTTAGTTGATTTCATCATTCCTATAACATTCTAAAATAGCATATAGACTAACTCAAAATCTCTAATTTAGCCATTGAAGCAACCAAAGCTTTGAGGCCGAAGCCTTCAAAATAGACTTCAACTGTTTCATCACCATATTCAATTTTGCTGCTTTTCACAACGCCACGGCCATAAGTGCCATGTTTCACTAATTGGCCGACTTTATATTGTCTTTTAACCTCTTCTTTGGGAGGTTTTTTATCTTCCATTGAGGCAGGGTTCTCAAAGCGAGAGACATCTGAAGATTTGCCATAGTTCGAACCACGGTTAAAAGTGCTCTTCGCGCCTGGTCTGAAACCGAAATTGCTTCCGTCACTATAGAAATTATTCTGATAAGAACCACGGCCATAATTGGATTGCTGGCTATAGCTATATCGACCGGGTAAACCCTGTGGACTGCCGGTGAGATGTTCCTGGGGGATATCGCTCAGAAAGCGTGAGGCGATGGTTTCTTCATAAGTGCCATAGGGACTTCGGCGACGGCGCGCGCGGCTTAAGGTGAGCTTGTTTTTAGCGCGGGTAATCCCGACATACAACAAACGGCGTTCTTCAGCGAGTTCTTCTTCGTCATCAATCGCGCGACGGTGGGGCAGGATGTTCTCATCAAGGCCGGTGATAAAGACGTTATCAAATTCAAGCCCTTTGGCAGCATGCAAAGTGAGCATGGTGGGCGCATCGGTGGCTTCAGGCAGGGTGTCCTGGTCTGAGACCAATGCCATGCTTTCCAAAAAATCTGCCAGTCCCTGGTCTTCATACTCTAAAACAACAGCGCGTAATTCGAGCAGGTTTTCCCAGCGGTCCTGACCTTCTTCGCTTTTATCGCGTATGTAAGCTTCGTAACCTGTGTCTACCACGATGCGGTCAAAGAGCAAAATCAGGCTGTTATGTTGGACAGTTTCGCGCCACTTGAGCAACATTTTGCCAAACACGGCCAACTTCGCGCCTTCGCGCCCCATCGCTGTAAGCAAATCTTCGCGTCCCTGGGCCAAATCGAGTAGCACTTCGCCCATGCTTAAGCCACTCATTGCGGCCTGAGTTTGCAGGCTTTCCAGCGTTTTCGCGCCTATCCCTCGTGGGGGCAGATTGATGCAACGGCGCAGAGAGATTTCGTCTAAGGGGTTATGCACCAGGCGCATAAAGGCGAGCAGGTCCTTGATCTCGCGCCGGCCATAAAAGCGTTGCGCGCCGACCAGGCGGTAATTGATGCCTTCGCGCCGAAAGGCCTCTTCAAAGAGGCGCGACTGGGCGTTGGTGCGGTACATGATGGCAAAACTGCTGGGGTTCAAGCCACGTTTATAGATGCCGTCTTGGATGGCATCGACCACAGACCGCGCTTCTTCATGGTCGTCTTCAGCAACAATCATGGTGATTTTTTCGCCACGGTCGCGAACAGTTTCAAGCTGTTTGTGGGTGCGGTTTCGGTTGCGATCGATAACCGCCATGGCACTGTCGAGAATGTTTTGGCTTGAACGGTAATTGGTTTCAAGCAAATAGATTTTGGCATTCTTGAAATCTTTTTTAAAGCGTTCAATGTTGCGATAATCCGCTCCGCGCCAGCGATAAATGCTTTGGTCTTCGTCACCGACAACATAAAGGTTTTGATGGAGACTGGCCAGATTTTTAAGGATGGCATATTGCGCCAGGTTGGTATCCTGGAATTCGTCAACCAAAATATGTTCAAATTTATGGGCGTAAGTTTCACGCACGACGGGATATTGGTCGAGCAATTGGGTGGTATAGACGAGCATATCGTCAAAATCCATGGCATTGTTTTTGATTAAGCGCTCTTGGTAAATGCGGTAAAGGCGCTGGGTTTGCTCATCACGGAAGTTGGTGATGGGGAAGTCATCAGGCATGATGAGCTCGTTTTTGGCACGTGAAATTTCGTTGAGGTAGGAAGCTGGTCGGTGAAGTTTTTCATCAAG
This sequence comes from uncultured Anaerolineaceae bacterium, assembly GCA_964612325.1. GTDB lineage: Bacteria > Chloroflexota > Anaerolineae > Anaerolineales > Anaerolineaceae > Mesolinea. The sequence goes on along the minus strand of CAZTEP010000024.1, from coordinate 6,732 downwards.
GTTATTCTCTTTGATGATTTCTTTGAGGAGGGTGGTTTGGTCGTCCTGGTCAAAGATGACGAAATCGCGAGTGACAGGCAGAAGTTCGGCCTCACGACGCAAAATTCTGCCACAGACGGAATGAAAAGTGCCTAACCAGATGCCATCAGCGTTGCTGCCCAAAATTTTGTTCACCCGGTCACCCATTTCGCGCGCGGCTTTGTTGGTAAAGGTAACCGCGAGAATGTTCCAGGCAGGTACATTTAATGCCCCCACCAGATAGGCGATGCGATAAGTGAGAACCCGGGTTTTACCGGAGCCGGGGCCTGCCAGCACTAAACTTGGCCCAGCCGGCGCGGCGACGGCTTTTTGTTGTTGTTCGTTAAGAATATTCAGTAAATCATCCATGGTTTTGCCCTAAGACTTTATCATACCATCTTAGAAGACAAATATTTTCAAAGCACCCATCGCCAAACCAGAAAGCACCAGCACCCAGGGGGGAAATTTGAGGAAGATTAAACCTGCCAGGCCGCCTAAGGCAAGCAGCGCTGTCCAAATATCCACCACGCCGTTTTGTGCTAAGGTGACGCTAACCATCAGGATGAGTGCCACGGTGGCGACATTCACGCCGGAAAGAAAGGCGCTGGCAAGTTCGCTTTCGCGCATTTTTTTGACGATAGGCGCGGTCGCTGCGACAATGACAAACGAAGGCAAAAAGACCCCGGCAGTAGCAGCCAGCCCCCCTTTCAGGCCGTCAATAAAGGTGCCATTAAGTGCCGAGGCCAAAAAACCGACATAAGTGCTTGAAGCCAAAACCGGCCCGGGCGTGATTTGTCCAATCGCGATGGCATCGGTGAGTTGTTGCATGTTGAGCCAGCCAAAGCGATTGACGACATCGTTTTGTATCAGACCAAAAAGGACCATCGACGAGCCAAACAAAACCGTGCCCGTGCGCAAAAAATAAAGGAAGATGTTTTTGACGGTGGGCAGGTATTTTTCGATGAGTTCAACAACTGGCAAAACAAAGAGCATCATTGTTGGGGACGCTTTTTTGGGAAAGCCATTTTGGATAAAGTGAACCACAATCATCACCAGTCCCGCGCCCAGCAAAATGATGACTTCGTTCACTTCCATTATTTTTGCGGCGATAATCGCGACAAACAGGGGGATTTGCTTCCAGTTGGTGTAACTGCTTTTGGCAAGACGGAAAGTTGAGTCAAGTACGATGGCCAGGACCAGTGGGTTGAGGAAATAAAACAGACCTGTCATTTCTGGCAAAGCGCCATAACGCATGTAAACCCATGCCAAAATCAAAGCTGAGATAATTGCTGGCAAGATGAAACTAAAGCCAGCCACGAATAGACCAGGGTAGCCGGCATGAACGTAGCCAACGTGGTAACAAGTTTCACTGGCGTTGGGGCCAGGGATAATGTTTGCCGCGCTAAGCAGGTCCAAAAAGTGCTGTGGGGTGACCCATTTATGTTTGTGAACATATTCGCGTTCCATCATGGCCACATGTGCGGTTGGCGCGCCAAAGCTGGTGGAGCCAATTTTGAGGTTGACTAACATTAAATCCAGCAATCGTTTTCGCAGTGGGATTTCATTAGCTTTTTCGGGTGGCGTTTCATCGGGATTTTGTTCATCAGACACGGTGACAGAATCGGTAAAGCATTCTTTTTCGGACATAGCTATTAAACCTTTAATCGGGGAATGTGAAGGAGGATGTTTTCAAGGACAAGACGCGAATTGACGTTTGCGTCGATTTGTTCCAGGCCTTTTTCGTGCGCTTTGATGACGGCTTCAATTTGAGGCAAGCTAAGCTGACCAGCGATTTGTTGCACCAACTCACTTTGCGTGAGGTTTACGATGGGTAAAGCCGCGCCACTGTGGGCTATCATCACATCGCGCCAAAAGGTGAGCCAAACCGAAAGCAAAGCAGAGACATTTTCGCGCTGATTGCCTTTGCGTTTTGTGACAGCTTCGGCATATTGCAAACGAGCGCGTTTTGTTTGAGGCAAGACTTCTTGCAGTTGCGCGAGGATATCGTGGTATTGCTCGAGTAACTCTTCATTTTGGGCAAAATGGAAGGCTTTTCCTACACGTCCCCCTGAGAGGTGGGCGACGACTTTGGCTTCATCTTCCAGAAAATCCAGTTCACTTTGCAGTATTCTGGCAGTGGCATCCACACTCGTCGGGCGCAAGCGTAAAATGCCACAACGCGAGGCAATTGTTTCCAGTAGGTTTTCGCGCGCGTCAGCGGTTAGGATGATAATCGCTCGCGCGGGAGGTTCTTCAAGCGATTTGAGCAAGGCGTTCGCGGCCGCGATATTCGCTTTTTGAAAATCGGGAATAATGACCACTCGCCACTGGCTTTGATACGGTGCCAACGCCAGTGTTTTTTGCATTGCGCGCACTTGGTCAATTTTGATTTCACGCGTGTTTTCTTCAAGGTAAAGGATATTAAGATCGGGCCACGCTTCGGCTTCGATTTGCCGGCAGGCCTGGCAGGTTCCACAAAAATCGTTTGGGGCAGGTGGGTTTTGGCAATTAAGTGCTTTTACAAAGGCTTTAGCGAGAGTCAAACGGCCGACACCTTCGGGGCCTGTGATGAGATAGGCATGACGGATGTTGTCCGGCTCGCATTGCCGTTTGAGATAATTAACCGCGCCATCGTGGCCGAAAATGTTCCAGGTCATAAGGGAATTTTAGCACATCTGTGTCGTTAAAAGGATGAGCTTTTGAGGTTCCTGCAAATTTTCATTTTGGAACAAACATTACAAAGTTTCTAACAAAAGCTGAATGCCCAAATACAGTCCGCCACACAGGAACATGACCAGAATGGGGTTCCACTTCAACTTGCGCAAAGTGAAAAAAGCAGCCCCGAATATCGCCAGGGCTAGCCAGTTGAGAGTCTCAAAAGTCATTGCGCTTTGCCCAAACAGGAGATTCAAAAGAATGCCTAATCCAGCGGAGGCGATAAGCGCGATCACCACCGGTCGCAGGCTGCTTAGGATACTGTTCATCATATCCAGGGTCTTGTAGCGATAATAGAGGTAGGCTAACAATGAGACGATAATCAACGCGGGGAAAATGCTACCTATGGTAGCGACAATCGCGCCAGGAATGCCGGCAATGCGATTTCCGACAAAGGTAGCACCGTTCACGACGATGGGACCAGGGGTCATCTCGGCGATGGTCACCAAATGGCTGAATTCTTCCACAGTAAGCCAGCCATGTTTTGCCACGATTTCACTTTGGATGATGGGCATGGCGGCATATCCGCCACCAATGCTAAAAAGACCTACGATTAAAAAGCTAAAAAAGAGTTGCAGGTAAATCATACGAGCAAAACCCGCTTTCTGTCCCAAAAATTTAAGAAGACACCAGTCAATGCCGCGGCTAAGATAATGAAGATGACGTTGACTTTAAAAAGAAAAGTCGCGATGAAGGCAGCAGCTAACATGAAAACATGCAACGGTCGCTGGCGTTTGGAAAGATTTAGGGTCAGGTCAAAAACAACATCTAAAATCAAAGCTGCCACACCAGCTTGCATGCCCTTTAGCATTAAATTAACATATTTATTGGCAGCAAAAGCTTTGTAAAACAATGAAATAATGGTGAGGATAATCATCGGTGGCAGGATGGTACCCAAAACCGAAACGGCTATACCCGCGAAACCCGCCACACGCTGACCAACGAGAATAGACGCGTTTACCGCGATAGCGCCCGGCGAACTTTGCGCAATGGCGATAAGATCCAGCATTTCGTCTTCGTCTATCCAGCTCAATTTTTCAACAAATGCCTTGCGCATGAAGTTGACAATCACGAAGCCTCCGCCAAAGGTAAAGGTGCTGATATAGAGCATATTGATAAAAAGGGTCCAAAGTTTATCAGTTAGGAATTTGTTTTTCATGATTTATTAAGTTTATCTTAACATCTCGCAAAAGCCTTGTACAAGCATATTAAGCTGTTGGTATAAGCCATAATCCGTATGGTATATTCTTGGGAAGATGATGATACATGGCTTGATTTCGCAATTACCGCTACCTTATTATAAAGCGGTGCAAAAGATATGGTCGGAACTGGGCCGATATTTTGGTATTAAGCCTGTGTGGGAAAATCCCATTCCCCATTTCAGCTGGCAAATTGCTGAAAATCATTATATTAACGCGATCGTTCCCCTTTTAGACTCTTTCAGCAAAGAACATGAACCTTTTTATATTGAAACACAGGGTTTATCGCTTTTTGACGGCGAAGAAAAGGTCATGTTTATCAAAATTGTGCCTGAAAAACAAGTTGTAGAAATGCACGAAAAATTATGGAAGATCTTATTCCCCCATAGCCAGACGGTGAACATGCTTTACAGTCCAAAAACCTGGACGCCGCATATTACTTTGGCAAGTCAGGGATTAACAGAAGCCACATTGCGCGACATAAAACAATTTTTGACCACGGAACCGTTCCTATGGCGCATGCGCGTGGATAACATCCTGCTTGCCAGCCAAAGGTGTGGGGATTGTTTTGGTGTAAGCCATCGTTTTCAACTTGGCAAGGGTTTGATTGCACAAAACAAAATTATAAAGAAAATTACTAAAGGAGTATAGTATGACATTTGCACTAAGCGTGCGCAATTTATCAAAAAGCTATAATGGTAAATTAGCGGTAGATGACATCTCGTTTGATGTTCGCGCTGGCGAAAAATTTGTTTTTGTCGGGCCAAATGGCGCGGGCAAAACGACAACCATCAAAATGATTACCACCTTGCTTGAAAAAGATGCCGGTGAGATTGCCTATGGTGACTTGTTGGTAGGACGCGACGATTTCGCTATCCGAAACAAGATCGGCGTTGTGTTTCAGCATCATGTTTTGGACGATGATTTTACTGTGCGTGAAAATTTGATTTGTCGGGGTGGGTTTTATGATTTGAATGCCAAAGAACTCAAACAGCGTGCGGACGAAGTTATCCAGGTGCTGGATATGAGCAGTTTTGCCAACCAGCGTTATGGAAAGTTGAGTGGCGGGCAACGGCGTCGGGCGGATATAGGGCGGGCGCTGATGCAAAGTCCGGAGTTTCTCTTTTTAGATGAACCCACAACCGGACTTGACCCCCAAACCCGTCGTGTGGTTTGGGAAATTATCAACGGTATTCAGCGTGATCTGGGCACGACTCTCTTTTTGACCACCCACTATATGGAAGAAACCGATGATGCCAGCAGTGTGTATATCATTGACCACGGTAAAATTGTCGCCAATGGTTCACCCGCATCGTTGAAGAAAGAGCATGCGCCTAACCTTTTGAATATTTACAGCAAAACGCCGGATTCAGTTGTCCGTTTTCTGACAGATAAGGGTTACGAACCAACTCTGATTGACACAACCGTGCGCACAATCATACCCAACGCTTTTGACGTGCTGCCATTGATTGAAGCTTTGCGCGATGATATTGATAACTTTGAACTGGTCAATGGGCGAATGGATGACGTTTTCATCGCCATTACCGGAAAGGAATTACGAGAATGAAAGCAATTAATCGTATTGCAAAACGTATTTTTACACTCTTTTTTAGGGATCGTTCCGCAATTTTCTATACCTTTTTGGCAACGGGTATCATGATTGCTGTTTATCTGTTTTTCCTGGACAAAGCGTTCTTTTCTGAACAACAACTCCAGCTGGTGCCAGAACTTGCGGATATTCAGGATAGTTGGCTGATGGCTGGCATTGCAATGATTACTTCATTCTCAGCAAGTTTTACCGCGCTTTCGCAAATGCCCATGGACCAGCGTACAAAAGCATTCGATGATTTTTTTGTCGCACCTATCCGTCGTGGACAAATTGTTGCAGGCTATATTCTTGGAAGCACTGTTACCGCGTTTGTTATTTCTCTTGGTACGGTGACGCTCACTTATGTTTACCTTGCCATTAAAAAGCTTCAATTGCCTGGCATTCAATCAACGCTGTCGATTGTAGGCATTACCTTATTGACTACCCTGGTGGCCAGTGGAATCGCCTTTTTCGTGGCAAGTGGTAAAAATTCCATTCGCAGTTATGGTTCTATTAGCAGCATTATGCTCACCTTAATCGGTTTCTTTGCTGGAGCTTATATTCCTTATGGCGCGTTGGGCAAAACTGTGCAGACCCTGTTGTCGTGGTTGCCAACCGGACATGCAGTTGGACTCATGCGCCAACATTATTTGCACGATATGCTAAAGGGAATGAACCTTCCCAGTCAATTCGATTTGCCAGCATTTAGGGTCTATTTTGGCATTGATATTGAAATGCTCGGTAAAGTGGTCAACCCGTGGGTGAGTGTGGTGATTATTTTGGTTTGGGCGCTGATTATGTTTGGCTTGGGTATTTTCCGCATTCAAAAGCAAAAGGATTAAATGTCCCTGACTGCTGACGCTCATCTTTTTAGGTCTTTCAGCCATGCAGAGCTTGAGCAAAGCATGGCTGATTTGGCTTTATCCGATGAGCTAAACACCAGTTTGCTGGCTTATATCGCCCGGCGGAAAGATATGATAAGCCTCATCGCACGGGCTTATGATGAGAAACATAAGGACGAATCGGGGGCGTTTGATATCATGCAGCGCAAGCCTTTCACCCGCTTGGCAATGATTTGCGCGCTATTACCGGGTCTGCGCCAACGCTTTGTGGATGCTAACATTCCCAGGCAGGTGTGGCTGGACAGCATCGACGATATCCGCTTGCGCGCGCGACTTTATTTCGAGAAAACTGGAAAAGCAGGCCTGTCAA
>CAZTEP010000023.1:0-10248 GCA_964612325.1 uncultured Anaerolineaceae bacterium | reverse complement strand
AACTGGGTCCAGGTCAATGCTTTCTTGAACGACTGGCTCTGGTTTCGCGCACCCGCTGATAAGAGAAAAGGTGAGCAAAAGAACTAATGATAACTTGGTTAGCTTTGTGTTTGTTTTCATGGTGTCTTTCCAGAAATTAATTCAGTAAATTCCAAAATTATGGAATAAATTCTCCGTAACAATTTGTATTTGAATCTTCTTCATCAAGATTAATGACAACGGTTTGGGCCATATCTTCCCAGTCAAATGTGAATCCATAAATGACTTCAGGTCGCCACCAGTTGAAAAAGACCGCATCAACCTGATTGTCATAAAAATTTTCAATCGCGACTGTTTTTGTATTCTCATCAGAGACGGGTATATCTGATTTTGTAAGAACACGTAAGCCTTCGTAGATTAGGTGTGTTTGCACAAAATTTCCTGTATAGCAAACACCGACTCTGTTTGGAATCCCATAATTTGCAACAAATTCTGACACAGTTGGGGTGTTAAGAAAGACAATATAAATTTCGTATACAGAGCCATCACCATAGAGACCGATAAATATCTCGCTTCCAGGTGTTAAAACATAATAAAAATAATCTTTATTACCATAGGTGTTGGTGGTAAAATCTTTTGTGTATGTAATCTCAATTCCTTTTTGAGCATATCTGTGAACAAGTTGCTCGAGCATCTCTTCAGCTTCTGGAGCAGTGGTTTCACCTGGTGTGATTCCCATCCAACATGGAAAAGAACAGGTGTTTTCACTCAGAAGAAAGTAAGGTTGAACTTTTTCGGAAACAGAATTTGAACAACCAAAGAGAAAAAGCAAAAGGATAAAAATAAGCTTGAGTTTTTTTATCAAACGTTTCATGATTGTCCTCATAATACCAGCGTACTTAGCTGTTCTTTTCGAATAGTGATGAAATACACTTTACTAATCTCGTTTGATTGAATTTAAATGGCAACAACTGTAAAAGCTTAAAACCATTTACTATACTTTCGAAGTTCATACCTTGCACCTGGTGTGAGCAAAGGATAGATTGCGTCTAATATTTTTTTACTTGGTTTGATTTCAACCCCATTGATGGACATATTGGACCACCCATTAAACAAAAGCAATTCAAAAAGTTTTCCATCCTTATCTGATTCTATCACTAGATAATATCTGGCGTTTTCAAAATTTCCTAGCCTTGCCAATTGAATATCGTTCATCTCAATCTGACTAAACAACTCTAATTTTCCTTTGACTTCATTCCCTTCCAAATGGAACCCACCACGATCAAATCGAATTAAATCATTAATGTTTAATGGTGCTCGGAAACGTGAATGAATACTGACCCAATAAGCAGACACACTCAGTCCTTCAAAATCGTTAATTTCAGCCAGACTGTTAATATCATTTAATAGTTCTTGTTTAACTGGGTCCAATTCAATGCTTTCTTGAACGACTGGCTCTGGTTTCACACACCCGCTGATAAGAGAAAGGGTGAGCGCAAGAACGAGTATTAACTTAATTGGTTTTGTTTTAGTGCATTTCATGATTTTTCCTTTGCCAAGAATATGTTTGGCTGTTTTAATTGCATGGCTTGTCAGGATTTGGGCAGACCTTATAATCGCCAAACCCTTTCCATTTTTGCTGATGTTCAATCCAAAAGGACGAGTAACAATAGTAAGATGAGTTTTCGATATCAAGGTTAGGGTGGTAGATTACAACACTATCTATCTTAGTTTTTCTCGAAACTTCAAACATTTCTTTTGCCTTGGCCAAAACGCCATTCAAACAAATTGAGGATGATGGAAAATAATAATCATTTGAAAGATGCCATAGGTCAATGAGCCACCAAATATCTTTAGTTCTTTTGGTTCGCCCAAGCGGTCAATCCAATACCCAAGCGATTGAGCCTCTCCAAAGATAGTAGAGAAATAAAAAAGTTTTACTTCATTTTCCCCAAAGACGATAGCGCCCAACAACATATCTGAAATTCTTAAACGAAAATCAATCATGAGATTCAGCTAACTGTCTTCATATGAAGTCATTTCAATCGAATTGACATCCACATTCGGATTTTCTTTGAGTATCGCTAACACTTTATCTGGATTCATTCCAAAAGAAACGCCTTGCCAACAAGGCAGTTTACATTGGTCTTCAGCGAACATTGTGGACTGTCTATTGGTACATCCAAGCAAGATAACAGTAAACAAAAATAACACGGTAAGTACTCTAAACAATTTTTGATTTTTCATTTCAATCTCTTACATTCATTCTTGTTAGATGCCCGTCACAAAATGAAAACTCAGCTTCTGCCCTGAAGAAAAAGGGCCAGGGTCTTGCTATGGCATAAGTATAAGTTATTGGTTCAATACATCCTTCATAAGCATTCTTTTTTGATAAGCTGACAAGTTTGATTCCTTCCATACCATCTGTCACATATTTAACACTTACATTCAGTGGAAAATAATGTGTCATTACTTGATAGATATCTTTAGAATTCAAACATTCATCCGTTAGAATCCATTGTGAAGAAACCAGATTGTCGCAAATTTTAGAATGTAACTTAGCTTTTTCATTGATATATCTCAGTTCTCCTAACCCAACCCAAAGTAATATGACCAATAAAAAGGCTAAAAAACCACCTAAAAAGAATAATCCAGCATTTTTCATATGTTTCATAATTTTCCTCACAATAAAAACGATGAGAATGATTTTTGGTTTTTTAATCGCAATAGCACTCCCGATCGCGATAGACTTCAAGGTTGCGCAGGGCGCTCTCTGAAAGTAAAGGCGTTAGCGCTTCAAGAATTTTGTCGTTTGGCTTAATTTCAACACCATTGATGAAACATGTGCCATACCCACCGAACAAAAGCAATTCAAGCAACTTGCCATTCTCTGCTGATTCTATAAGCACATAAAATCGTGTCTTTTTAGGGTGTTTCTTTTGAGATAGTTCAATGTCGGATTCTTTAATCTCGCCAAACAAATCTAATTTACCTTCAATTTTGGCACCTTTTAGCGTGAATGTTTTGGTCGCTGCATATTTTTTAATTTCCGCGATAGTGAAGCGTTCACGCGGAAACATCCAGGGACTAATCAGATAGACTGATACAGTAATGTCGTCAAATTCCTGTGTTTTGGCCAAACTCGTTAGTTCGCTAACTAATTTTTGTTTTACCGTTTTTTGACTGCCGCAAGCGCTAAGTAACATTGAAGTAATCACAAGACAAATTATGAAAAAACAAACTTTATTTTTACTTTCTTTCATCAAAATTCCTAAATTCTAACTTTTGTGCCCAGAAACCCAGTTCATTCTTTCTCTTTATTACATAATTTGGCTTGAATGATTATCACTCAAGGTCGCTGAGGACTAATCTAATCAAAACTAAGCACCGATAACGCAAACTAATAATGAAATGTTGCTGCTAAATTTCGATGATTGTTTTAGCCAAAAATCAATAATGCTCATATAACAATGGTTGAAGTTTTCTCAACAACTTCCTGGAAAAAACTATTTCGACACCGTTGATAATGAAATTATCATTATGAGCATTCCATATGAATTCAAATATCTTCCCATCTTCACTTGATTTTATGACCGTGTAAGTTCTTACTTCAATGGGTTTGCAATTATTATACACTTCGATATCTTCAGCTTTAATTGTGCTAAAGGAATCCAGTCTGCCTCTAATTTCGTTTCCTTGTAGCTTGAATGTTAAGTTTTCATGTAATTGATCAATATAATTCTCCATTGACCCTGGATCGTGAATAACAATAATTGGTTGGAATGAAAAGTTATGGTATACAGACATGCTTAAATTATCGAAATCTTCTATTTTTGCTAAACTTCTCAGGTCTTTTAGAACCTGTTTTTTTACAGAATCTTGTTTTTCGCAACTACAAAGTGATGTGATGAACAGGAAAAACAAAATTGTCAAAGAGATTATTCTGTGTGCTTTTGGTGTTTTCATAGTTATTATCCTAATTGTGACTGTTACAACAAGATTATTCTAAGAAATGAAAGTCATTTCAGTCAGTGCCTGATGCTGTTTTTTAATTACAATAGCAATCCCTCTCACGATAAATATCAATGCCAACTAAAAATTCAACTCGACGTAGTAAAGGTTGGATTGCTTCAAGGATTTTGTCGCTCGGTTTTATTTCCACACCATTAACAAAATAGGTGCTATAGCCACCGAACAAGAGCAATTCAAGAAGAATGCCATCTTTAGATGATTCAAGAATCAAATAATAGCGTGTATGTTGAGGGTGTTTAATTTGAGACAGTTCGATGTCGGATTCCCTGATTTTGCCAAACAAATCTAATTTCCCCTTAATTTCACAATCCTCAAGCCTAATGTGCCCTGTTAAATGATGTTTTTTTAGTTCTTCTACAGAAAAACGTTCATATGGATATATCCACGGGTTAAACGCATAAGCATTAAAAGTCAAATCATCAAAATTTTCTATCTTAGCTAAACTGGTTAGTTCGTTAACTAATTGCTGTTTAACTGGATCAAAATCCTGATTCTGACAAGCATTTAATGCAAAGAATGTCATTAGTATAATGCTTAGCAAAAAGCAAAACTTTCGTTTTTTATACCTCATGTTTGCCTCAAAAATTAATCATATTGCCAAGTTAACCTATACAATTCCATGTCAAAAAAGAGTTCATCGTTAAGCACAAGCAAGGGACGGAGTGCATCGAGTAATTTATCGGACCAAAGGATTTCGACATCATTTACGATAAAGCTAAGGTTTGATTTTGGTGACCCAAACAGAAATAAATCAAAGAGTCTTCCTTCAGTAAAAGAATGGATGATGATGTAGAATCTACCCCATTCATTGCTGTTTTTCTCAACTATTTCAATATCTTTTTCTGTAATTTGTCCAAACCAATCCAGTTTGCCCTCAATCTCATATCTTCGGAATCTACATTCATTTTGCGCATGATCAATCAAATCTTGTTTCGAGTATGGATAGCGTGTGGTGAGCCCAGGACTAAGCCAATAAATAGACACATATAAATCATTAAAGTCATCTATTCTTGCCAAAGCCCTCAGGTCGCGGACAAGTTTTTGCTTAACTGGATCTTGCATCTTGTATCCCAAAAGTGATGTGATGGTAATAAAAATTATGATTATCAAAGAGAGTGTTTTATGCGCTTTTGGTGTTTTCATAGCAGTTGTCCTTATTGGCAATTGCAAAACTGGTCTGAAATATGGAGTTTGATACTTTATTGTAACTGATAATATTTAATGCGGTTTTAGATATTACGCTTGATTAGTGAGCAATGGGATCTGCTTTTGGGTGTCTTGTTGAATAAAGAGCGTCTGATTAGCGGATGTTTGCGCTTAGGGAATGTATAATTAAAGCAAGGAGATCATTATGGAAAAGAAGACTGTTGGTTATATTGGACTTGGCACCATGGGAAGTGCTATGGCAGGGCATATTTTGGCAGGGGGCTATCCTTTGTATGTTTGGAATCGCACCGCAGCGAAGGCGACGGCTTTACTCGAAAAGGGCGCGAAATGGGCGGAAAATCCTGCCGAATTGGCTAAATTGTGTGATGTTGTTTTTATCAATGTTTCTGACACAGCAGATGTCTTGGATGTTGTTTTTGGCGCAAAGGGTGTCGTGGAGGGTGCGCGGCCAGGTACGATACTGGTTGATAATTCCACCATTGCGCCGGCTGGCAGCCGTGAGATTTATGAAAGATTAAAAGCACTAAGTGTGGCTTGCTTGGACGCGCCGGTAAGCGGAGGTGATATTGGCGCGCAGAATGCGACTTTAACTATCATGGTGGGTGGTGATGGAGACGTTTTAGACCAGGTAAGACCCATTTTAGAACTACTCGGGTCGAAAATTACACATGTTGGTGGCCCTGGTGCGGGACAAATCGCGAAAGCGGCTAACCAGATTATGGTGGCGGCACAGATGGTGGCGGAAGCGGAATTAATGATTTTCTCGCAAAAAGCTGGCGCGGACCCTGAAAAAGTGATTGATGCCATCAAAGCCGGTGCCGCGCAATGCTGGACTTTGGACGTTAAAGCACCAAGGCTTTTGAAAGATAATCGCGCGCCTGGATTTAAATCCGCTTTGCAGGCGAAAGATTTGAACATTGTGATGGAAACTGCCAGCGCGTACCATATGAATTTGCCATCAGTCGCATTACACACGCAACTTTATAATGGCTTGGTGGCGATTGGCGGTGGTGATTTGGATAACTCCGCTGTTATCGGCATGATTGAAGCCATGAATGGTGAAAACTTAAAGACAAAGTAAGTTTGTCACATAAAAACTTTATGTGATAGCTGTGTAATTGCATTAGCACGAAAAAAAATCTATAATGAACTGAATTATTTTTTGGAGGAAGAAATGGATTTTGATTTGATTAAGCCACTGTTGAAAACAGATGCTAAAGGGAAAATTGTTATGTTGGTGATGGACGGTTTAGGCGGATTACCCCTAAGCCCTGATGGGAAAACCGAATTAGAAGCGGCGAAGACACCAAATATGGATAAGCTTGCCAGTGAGGCGGAGCTTGGCCTGCATCATTCTGTCCCCTTTGGCATTACGCCTGGAAGTGGACAGGCACATTTGGGTTTGTTTGGCTATGACCCTGTAAAGTATGAAATTGGCCGGGGTGTTTTGTCGGCTTTGGGGATTGATTTTGACCTCGGACCCAATGATATTGCCGCGCGTGGTAACTTTTGTACGGTTGATGATAACGGTGTTATCACAGACCGCCGGGCGGGACGGATCCCGACCGAAGAGGGTCAGCGTTTATGCAATTTGCTTAAGGAAAAAATAGAGTTGCCTGGTGTTGAGCTTTTCCTGGAACCCGAAAAAGAGTACCGATTTGTGTTTGTTTTGCGTGGAGAGGGTCTTGATGGACATGTTAGCGATACTGACCCACAGGCGGTGGGCAAGAAAGCTCATGTTGCTCAAGCCTTGACACTCGAGGCTGAAAAAACGGCAGAATTAGTGCGTGAATTTGTGCGACAGGGTAATGAAATTCTTAAGAATGAACATCCTGCCAACAGTTTTGTGTTGCGCGGTTTTGCAGGCATGCCACAATGGCCAACTTTTAATGAGATTTGGGGGTTAAATTCAGTTGCAATCGCGATGTATCCGATGTATAGGGGTGTTGCGAAAGTGGTTGGTATGACTGTGCTTCATGCGGCTGAGTCGATGAGTGAAGAAATTGACATGTTGGAACAATATTGGGATGAGCATGATTTCTTCTTTGTGCATATGAAGAAAACAGACAGTTATGGTGAGGATGGAAACTTTGATGGCAAAGTTGGCGTTATTGAGGAAGTGGACGCGCTCATTCCTCGAATAATGGCGCTTAAGCCAGATGTTTTGATCATCACTGGCGACCATTCCACACCAGCTAAACTGAAAGCACATTCATGGCATGCCATTCCTACGATGATTTGGTCGAAAAATGCGCGACCGGATGGAATCAACGAGTTCGGTGAACGGGCTTGTTTACGTGGCAGTTTAGGTTCAAGATTTGATGCCAATGACTTAATGCCTTTAGCTTTATCGCATGCTTTGCGTTTAGAGAAATTTGGCGCATAATTTGCCTTGAATTTTTTACTGAAGAGCGCTTTGACTATCAGAGCGCTTTTTTATATAAAATGAATTTTGTTTAATCATGCTACAATTTTTATGAGAGGAGTTTTCTATGAAAGAATCTAACCTTCATTTAGCAGAGTTGTGGGACTCTTTGCCCGATAAAGGATTGAGATGTGAGCTATGTTCACATTTTTGCCTGATTTCTGAAGGGAAAATGGGGCTTTGTAAAGAAAGAATGAATGTTGATGGCAAACTCTTTAGTTTAAACTATGGACGATTGATAGCGGCTAATGTTGATCCGATTGAAAAGAAGCCGCTTTATCATTTTTTACCGGGGAGCCGAAGTTTTTCAATTGCCGCGCCGGGATGTAATTTGCGCTGTGCCTGGTGTCAGAACTGGGATATTTCTCAGGCGAGTGAACGAAACGACCCAAGCCGGCTTGAATACCGGGCACCAGAAAGTGTTTTTGAGGCAGTACTCAGAACGAAATCACAAAGCATTGCTTATACTTACACTGAACCGACCGTGTTTTTTGAATATACATTAGCACTATCAAAACTGGCTCACATGGAGGGCATAAAGAATATTTATGTCAGCAATGGGTATATGTCCTCAAAGATGCTGGATCTTTATTTGCCGTTGCTTGACGCGGTCAATGTTGACATTAAGGCTTTTGATGATACAGTCTATCGCAAGTATACAGGCGCGCGATTGGAACCGGTTTTAGAAAATGCCAAACGGATTAAAGAGGCTGGTGTGTGGTTAGAAGTAACCACACTTTTGGTGCCGGGTGTGAATGATGACGAAACACAGTTGAAGGGGTTGGCAGCTTTCATCGCGGAACAGTTGGGACCAGAAACGCCATGGCATTTGAGTCGGTTTTTTCCACAAGTACAGTTTGATGCAATTCCTGCCACATCACTATCAAGTATTCATAGATCGATTGAGATTGGTCAAGCCGAGGGATTGAAATTTATTTATGGCGGAAATATCGATGGCTTTGCGGATAGTTATTGTCCATCTTGTAATGAATCTTTGATTTTACGCAATCGGATACTGTTACAGGAAAATCGTATCAAAGATGGTCGTTGTTATTCATGTGGAACAAAAATCGCCGGCGTATGGTAAACCGGCGATTTTTGTTAATGTTAGTTGGTTAGTTAGCATTAGAGAATACTGGCAAATTCGCCTTCCAAAACCATGTCATTAATGGTGAGCATGTAAGGCTGATACCAGGTATCAGCATCAAAGAATGGCACGTATTGGCGCAGGAGCTGATAAGCTTTGTGTGTTCCTTCGCCCATAATCGCGTTTGGTCTGTCTTGCAGTCTGAAATCAAGGGCCTGACAGGCACTCATCAATTCAATTGCGACTATCATTGATACATTTTGAATGACTTCACGGCAATGCAGTGCGCTGTTTGCACCCATGGAGACATGGTCTTCAACATTACCAGAGCTGGGGATGCTATCGAGACTGCTGGGGTGGGCGAGGGTCTTGTTTTCTGAGGCTAAAGCTGCGGCTGTGTATTGCAAAAGCATAAAACCGGAGTTAACACCACCCTTGGCGATTAAGAAGTCGGGATAGGTTTTTGATTCGGGTTTGCTGTCAATTAGTTTTGCGATACGTCGTTCAGACATATTACCGAGGTCAGCAATGGCGATTGCTAAGAAATCGAGCGCGAGCGCTAAAGGTTCGCCATGGAAATTACCACCAGAAACGATAAAAGGCTGATTGTTTTCGTCCCAGAACAGCAAGGGATTATCGGTTACAGCGTTGAGCTCAGTTTCAATGACGGATTTACTGTAACTAAGCGCGTGAGCCACCGCACCATGAACCTGGGGGACGCACCGCAGGGTGTAGGCATCCTGGATATTGGTAGGGTCATCTGGTCGGGTGAGGTCACTGTTTTTAAGCAGTTCACGCATGGTGGCTGCTGTTTCAGCCTGGCCAAATTGTGGTCTGGCTTCGTGGATTTGCCTTGTATAGGCGCGAGTGGTTCCGTTTTGCGCTTCAAGGGTAATCGCAGCTGCTATATTGGCTGTTTTGAGCACGTTTTCAGCATGATGAATCATTAATGCGCCGATTGCGGTCATTAATGTGGTGCCATTCGTCAGTGCCAGACCTTCTTTTGCGGCGAGTCGAACTGGTTTGAGCTTTTTCTCTTCTAAAACCTCAGCGGACGGACGCACTTCTCCCTCGTAAATAACATAACCCTGGCCAATCAGGGGTAATGCCATGTGAGCTAATGGTGCTAAATCGCCACTTGCGCCAAGAGAGCCTTTTTCGGGAATGATGGGGAGAATGTTTTTGTTTAAGAGGGTTAAAAGAAGTTCAAGGACTTGAAGACGAATGCCGGAATGTCCTTTGGCGAGGGTGTTGGCGCGTATGAGCATCATCGCGCGTGTGGTGGCTTCGTCGAGGGCATCGCCGACACCTACCGCATGGCTGATAATGATGTTTTCCTGAAGTTGTTCAACATCTTCGATTGGGATAATACGGTCTTTGAAAGCGCCAAAACCAGTTGTGATGCCATAAGCAATTTGACCGGTTTCGATAAAGTTTGCCACAGCTTCTGAGGCTTTGTTGATACGGTCTACCGCGTCCTGATTGAGAAGGACTTGAATTGAGGGATCATGCGCGACCTGGATGACCGTTTCGATACTAAGGGATTGACCGTCAATGA
>CAZTEP010000022.1:0-10309 GCA_964612325.1 uncultured Anaerolineaceae bacterium | reverse complement strand
CGGGTACCTCCATGGCTGGTCCTCACGTTGCTGGTTCAATGGCGACCATGCGCTCCCTGTTCCCCACATGGAGTCCTGCCGCTATTCGCTCAGCGATTATTATGACTGCCAAAGCTGGTGTAACCCGCGACCATGATATGAGTGATCCAACCCCATTCGTTGAAGGTAACGGACGTATTGATATGAGCAAGGCTGCTTTGAGTGGCTTGGTTATGGAAGTCAGCTACGAAGAGTATATTGCCGCTAACCCCGCCGCGGGTGGTAATCCTCAAACTTTGAATATCCCCAGCTATCAAAACAGCAATTGTTTGGGCGGTTGTACTTTCGAACGTACGGTCACAAACATAACCACCATGGAACTCGACTATCAAATCACCATCGACAAAACCGAAAATGTTGAAATTACCATAGAACCTGCTGATGGCTTCACTATCCCCGCTGGCGGAACGCAGAAACTGACTGTAACGGTAAAGCCCTCTGTCCTTTCGGGTGGCGCATGGCAATTCGGCCGAATTGTTTTGGAGACCGATGGCACGTTTGCCAATGGCAAAGATGTTAGCGCGTCTGCTTTCACATTAGCTGCCAAGGCTGCTGCTACGGGTTCAACTTTGCCTGGTGAACTGTTTATTGATACTGAAACTGCTTCCGGTGAGTATACATTTGAAGATGTCTACAACTCAGAAGAAATTACTGCATTCAATACAACCCGCTACGGATTAACTCCCGCGACGACTTACAACTTCTCGTTAGCTCAAGATCCTACCAGAGGTGACCCATTTGATGATCCGACCCAGGTTTGGTATACCACAACCACTTGCCCCACCAACCAGCAACGTATGGTTGTTGAAGTTCTGGATACCACCGCCACTGACTTGGATGTCTTTGTTGGAACTGGTAATGTGCCAGTGGAAGCCTTGTTAAAAGCCTATGCTGCTGAACCTGGTCCGATGGAGTATTTGAATATCTTCCAGCCTACATTCAGTGGTACATGTTGGATTATGGTCCAGAACTGGGAAGCTTCAGAACCTGACGCTGTTGATCCTATCAAATTAGCAGTTGGCTTTGTCCCCAAGACGAATGCAAATAACTACACGGTCACAGCACCTGCGACAGTTCCCGCGTTGGACCCGTTTGACATGACGGTCGCTTTCAGCAACCTGCCCTCATTCGAAACTCGCGATGTTTGGTACGGTTGGTTCAGCGTTGGTTCAAGCGCAACTAAGAAAGATGATGTTGGCAAGCTGGACTTCAATGTTTACAAGATTGAACCTCCTGCGCCTGAAACTGAGAAGATTTACTACCCGATTATCATCATCGCGGAGTAATCTAAGAAACAAACAAGCACAGAGAGCCGAAAGGCTCTCTGTCTTTTTAAAGAGTTTGTTGTTCATAGTTATGTCATAAAAAACATGTTATAGAACAAACTCTAAAACTTGCAAAACATTGGATAGAATGGTATTATTTGACTCAGTAAGGTTCATACTTTTCATTGCGAGAAGTGGGCAGTGGTCCACTTTTTTGTTAATAAGAAGTACTATAGTTTTTTGGAGAATTAAGCATGAAAAGCGAATTTGCTTTAGCCATCAATGAAATAGTTGAAGACAAGGGTCTGCCCAGAGAGGTAATTCTGGAGGCCATTAAAGCTGCTATGGTTTCAGCCTACCGAAAAACCACAGGTGGTTCGTTTGCCCAGGAGATTACGGTAAATTTGGATCTTGAACAAGGTCAAATTAATGTGTTTGTTCAAAAAGAAGTTACTGACCTGGTCTTTGATGATCGTACTGAAGTTTTATTGGAGGATGCGCGTAAAGTTGACCCAAATTGTAATATTGGCGATTTAGTGATGGTTGATAGTACTCCGGAAAATTTTGGTAGACTTGCTGCCCAAGCTGCCCGTCAGGCTGTTCAGCAAAAAATACGAGATGCGGAACGCAGAGCTCAATTTGACCATTTCAGCAAGCAAGTTGGCGAAATTACAAACGGAGTTGTTCAGGCCATTAATTATGATCGGACAACCAAAAAATACAAGATAACAATTGGCTTGGATCTTAAGGCTGAAGGCGTCATGATAGATAAAGAAATGATTCCAAATGAACGCTTTAAAATTCATGACCGTGTTCGTGTTTATGTCAAGGAAGTAAAAGACGATCAAAAAGGTCTTGAAATTCAGCTTTCACGTGCTTCAAAAGACTTTTTGCGCAGGCTGCTTGAAAATGAAGTCCCTGAAATCTTTCATGGTATCGTTGAAATTCGTTCCATTGCAAGAGAACCTGGCAAGAGAGCAAAGGTAGCCGTATCAGCCACCCAAACCGGTGTTGATCCCGTTGGCGCATGTGTTGGTCAACGTGGTGTGCGTATTCAAGCGATTGGACGGGAACTGAATGACGAAAAAATTGATGTCATTGAATGGAATCCTGATACCGCGGTTTACATTAGCAAGGCTATTAGTCCAGCCAGAGTAGCAGGGGTATACCTTAACCATAGTGCCACCGAAAATCGCACAGCAACTGTTGTTGTTGCTGAGGATCAACTTAGTTTGGCCATTGGCCGCGGTGGCGAAAATGCGAAATTAGCCGCGAAACTGACCGGATGGCGTATTGATATTCTTAGCATTCCCGAAGCAGCTGTAAAAGCCTTGGGCCAACTTAGAACAAATCCGGAATTAGCTGATATGGCAGAAGCCGAAGCTGAAACGATGGAAAAGGTTCAGGAATTATTGCTTAAGAAAGAAGAAGGCAGACCATTAAGTTTAGATGATAACACCCTGATATCGCGTTTCGTCGATCGTTTTGAACGACGCGGTGAAGAGGATCGTAAAATTATTGATGCGCGTGAGCTTGAAAAGCAACGCTTACGCGAAGAAATTGATCCGCGTGCCTTTGAACTTGATCTTTTGGATGTTCCTGAGATTAAGGAAACCATTGCAAACATATTGCAGGCCGAGGGCATTGAAACTTTTGGTGATCTTTTATTACAAAGCAAATTGGATGTGGAAGCTATTTTGGGCTTTGCTGGTATTGGTCCAAAGTCCTATGCTCAAATTTTACACGCCATTGAAACAGTAAAATTTGAAGAAACCGAAGAAGCAGAACCTGCCGAACCGGAAGTTGAAGTAATAGAAGAAACCGCGCTTGTTGAGGAATTGCCGTCTGATGTTGAAGATGAAGTGGAAGTAATTGCAGAAGTTGAGGCACCAGAGATAGAAGTTGTTGAAGAAGTCATTGAAGACGAACCAGAAGATGAAAAATCATTTGAAGAGCTCCTTGAATTGGAATCATCCAAGGTTAAACATATTTACGATGAAGAGGATGAAGAGCACTTCTTGATGACAGGTGCTAAAAGAAAGAAGTCTAAGAAAAGAAAAAGTTATACTATTGAGTATGATCCTGATGAAGACCAAACATATAAGCAGTTTAAATATCGCGATGATGATTGGGATAATTGGTAAAAACAAACCTTTAAAAGTGTAAAGGTGGCAAAAAAAGGCAGTAAAAAACCGAAGCATATCCCACAACGCACTTGCGTTGGGTGTCGTGAGGTGTTAGCCAAACGGACACTCATTCGATTGGTGCGGTATGGTGAGGAAGTGCGAATTGACCCAAGCGGCAAGTTACCCGGTCGTGGTGCTTATTTGCATGATCGGAAGAGTTGTTGGTCGAACGGTTTAAAAGGTAGTTTAGAAAAAGCGTTACGGATGACCATCCATGAGCAAAACAAGCAGGTTTTGTGTAGCTTTATGGAGACTTTAGATGACGACCCGATAGATGAAAACGACTCAGATGGGTTGTCACGAGCAGATAGCCGATAAGCAAATTAGATTTAGAACTCTTTGCTTTTGGCTTCGCCTTTTGGATGGTAGTTAGAATTGGAGGTAGACATGAGCAAAGAAGAAAAAAACATTCAACTCCCATATAGCATGACGGTGCGTCAATTGTCCGCGATGTTGGATACATCCGCCGTGCAAGTAATTAAAATATTGATGTCAAACGGGGTGATGGCTACCATCAACCAACAGATTGACTTTGACACCGCTGCAGTTGTGGCAACTGAGTTGGGATATGAACCACAGCTTGAAGTTGAAGAAGAAGAGGTTGAAGAAAAAGGCGAGTTGCCTCTATGGCGACGCCTGGTAATGGGTGAAGATCAAAAAGACTTGGCACCCCGTCCTCCGGTGATTACCATTTTAGGTCATGTCGATCACGGAAAAACTTCGTTATTGGATGCCATCCGTCATACTGATGTGGCAGGTGGTGAAGCCGGTGGTATTACCCAACATATCGGTGCCTATCAAATTACTCACAATAACCGGTTAATAACCTTTTTGGATACACCTGGTCATGCCGCTTTTTCTTCGATGCGCGCGCGTGGTGCTCAGGGCGCGGATATTGTGGTTTTGGTCGTGGCGGCTGATGATGGGGTGCAACCTCAAACACGAGAAGCTGCGAACCACGCGAAAGCCGCAAAAGTTCCTATCATCGTTGCCTTGAACAAGATTGACCGGCCAGATGCCAACTTAGAAAGGGTGAAGACCCAATTAGCTGATATTGGTTTGCAGCCAGATGAGTGGGAAGGCGACACCTTTGTGATGCCTGTTTCCGCGAAAACCAAGGAAGGTATTCAGGATTTGCTTGAAACAATCCTTTTGGTGGCAGATAACCTGACAATAAAGGCAAACCCCAAAGGACGTTGCCTGGGAACGGTTGTTGAAGCCCAGCTTGATCGCTCCATGGGGCGTATGGTGACTCTTTTGGTGCAGAATGGCACCTTAAAAATTGGCGATGTTGTGGTAGCTGGCGAGGGGACTGGTCGTATCAAAGCGATGTTTGACCAACATAACAAACGCGTTTACAAAGCCGTGCCTTCAACACCAGTTGCTGTGATGGGTTTAAATGCTTTACCCGCCGCAGGTGACCTTTTTGAAGTGGTGGCTAACGATAAAGAAGGTCGGGCGATTGTTGCTGAACGAAAAGCTGAACGTGAGGCCAAACGTACTATCAAGCGGGTAACCCTGGAGGAACTCTTTAATAAGTACAAATCAGGTGAAGCCAAAGAACTGCGCCTGATTTTGAAGGCTGATGTGCAGGGTTCGCTTGAACCGATTATCAATGAACTCAACAAATTGACAGCTGACAGCAAGGAATTATCTGTAAATGTCTTGCATGCTGAAACAGGTAATGTAACTGAAAGTGATGTTATGTTGGCCGCTGCTTCAGATGCCGTTGTGATGGGTTTTGCTGTTGACACTGACCAGGGCGCTGAAAGGTTAGCAGATGTCGAAGGTGTTTCGATACGTCTGTATAATGTTATCTATCGATTGACTGAAGATGTTGAAAAAGCGTTGAAAGGTTTGCTTGAACCTGAAATGGTCGAAAAAGTTATCGGCCGCGCGAATGTGTTGATGCTTTTCAAGGTGTCTAAGGGTGGTATCGCGGCTGGATGTCGGGTTAGCTCAGGCAATATTCTGAGAAACGCAAAAATTCGTGTCATGCGTAACGGTGTTGAGATTGCCAAATCAGAAATACTTTCCCTGAAAAGAGAAAAAGATGATGTACGTGAAGTGCGCGAAAATATGGAATGTGGCATTACCTTAAAAGACTTCAGTGAGTTTGAAGTTGGCGATGTTCTGGAAGCTTTTGTAATGGAAAAATTTGGCGGATAAGCTAAAGGAGTATTTTATGCCCCCACCTCTGAGAATGAAAAGAATTAATGATCGGATAAAAGAAATTCTTTCAATTGTGCTACTCACAAAAATTGAAGATCCGCGCTTGATAGGTGTTTCGGTAACGGATGTACGCGTTGATCGAGAGCTTGATTATGCCAATATTTATGTTTCATCAATTGAACCGGATTTTCCGCCTGAGGAGATTCTTGACGCGCTCAGTCGGGCTTCAGGTTATCTGAAGTATGAGATTTCAGAAGAAATTGACTTGCGAATTATGCCAAAACTGCGTTTCTTTTGGGATTCAACCCCTCAAAAAGCCGATCGCATCGAAAGCTTATTGGCTCAAATTCGAAAAGAATTAGAGGAAAAAGAAGCTCAAATTGATCAGGATGTTGATAAAACTCCTGCAGATGATTTTAAGGGAGACGACATCATTGACTAACGGGATGCTTCATGAACGCATAAGAAAAGAACTTGAACAGGCTCAAAACATTGTTATCATGGGTCATATTAGGCCTGATGGTGACGCGATTGGTTCTTTGCTGGGTTTGGCACAAGCACTGCGAGAGCGGGGCAAGACAGTTCAAACTGTTTTGCAGGATCCTGCTGATTCAAAGTTTGACCATTTGCCTGGAGCTGATCGCATTCATAGCCGAATTTCTGGTGAATTCGATTATTTAATCACGGTAGATAGCGCGGATCGCAAACGCATTGGCTCGGTATTGCCTGAAACATGTACGCCGGATTTAGTGATTGATCACCATGTCAGTCACATCGATTATGGCAATATAGATTTCGTTGAAGCCGATTTTGAAGCCACGGCATTAATCCTTTATGAATTTATGCCAAAGTGGGGATTAGAGATTAGCGTTGAAAGTGCGAAATGCCTTATGACCGGTATTCTTTCAGATACCATCGGCTTTCGAACATCTGACACAAGCCCAAAATCGTTGCGTGTGGTTGCTGAAATGATGGATATGGGTGTGGATTTGGCAAAAATCTATTTCCAAACTCTTTCAAGTCGCAGTATCGCTGAACTTCGCTATTGGGCGCAAGGATTAAATAAAATTCGTTTTGAAGACGGTATTGTGTGGACATCACTTTCTTTTGAAGATCGGAAAAAGAGTGGCTATTTGCAAAATGATGACGCTGATTTAGTCAATCATTTGTCAGCTATGCAAGGCGCATCAATGGCAGTCATTTTTACCGAACAGGCTAATGAGATGGTAAAGGTGAGCTGGCGGTCGGGACCAGGGATTGATGTGTCGGTGTTGGCAAGTCAGTTTGGTGGGGGTGGTCATGCCGCAGCGGCAGGCGCGGATGTGCCAGGTCTGCTTCCGGATGTAATTGACCGAGTGTTGGCGCATACGAAAATCCACCTTAATAAAATAAAGATATAATACTATTACACACTTTAAGTGTGAAAACAGGTAAAAAAACATGACCTACCAAGATTACAAAGAAAATAATTACAACAAACACAGTAAAACTTCTGGTGTTTTAATCGTTGATAAACCAGTCGGCATGACTTCACACGATGTTGTGCAAGCTATCAGACGTGGTACAGGCATTCGCCGTGCAGGACATACCGGAACCCTGGATCCGCGAGCTTCAGGCGTTTTGGTGGTGCTTATTGGCCCCGCGGTGAGGCTTTCAGAGTATCTTTCGGCCTCTGAAAAACGCTATCAAGCGGTGATTAAATTCGGTATGACTACCAGCACCTACGATACAGAAGGCACTATTACCAGTGATGGTGGTGAATTCGACTTTGAATTTGAAGATTTAGAAGAAGCTTTATCCCAGTTTGTTGGCGAAGTTGAACAAACTCCACCTGCTTATTCAGCAATTAAAGTCAATGGTAAACGCGCATATGACATCGCTCGCTCAGGCGAAGAAGTCGAAATGGAACCGAGAATGATTACGGTTCATTCGCTTGAATTGCTTGAATGGGAGCCACCGGAAGCTGTGATTGACATACAATGTTCTTCTGGTACATACATTCGCTCATTGGCTCATGACCTTGGCCAGGTGATGAGGAGTGGCGCGACTTTAATTAACCTGCGACGGACGAAAAATGGTCGCTTTACACTGCGTGATTCGGTTAGTTTGCGGAAATTGGAAGAAGCGTTTACAAATGGTGATTGGTACCGCTATCTTATCCCTGCTGCAGAAGCGTTGGCGGATTGGTATACCATTGAGTTGGATAACGAAGAGGTTGACAAAGTGCGACATGGTCATCGAGTTCCTGCTTCGGAAATCATGGAAACTGGTACTTTAGCACGAGCCATTACACAACAAGGTGAGTTGGTCGCGTTGATGGCGTATGTTGAAGAAGACCAGGAATGGCAACCACGCAAAGTTTTTATGATGTAGTTTAGACTGTATCGTGCGTTCAAATTCAGAAACTGATTGAGTGAAATAACTGCATGATTAGCGACACAAAGTTTACGATGGGTTGGCCACCGCGCGCGGATGAGCCTGTGTGGTTAACTATCGGCAATTTTGATGGAGTACATCTTGGTCATCAGGCATTAATTCAGGATTTAATCGCGAAGGCGCAGGTTGATAACTCAAAATCAGTGCTTATTAATTTTTGGCCAAACCCAAAGTTTTTCTTCTCAAAGACGTTAGGTTCTTACTTAAGCACACGAGCTGAAAAGATAAACCTTCTCTCAAAGCTGGGGGTAAATGATGTGGTTACACTTCCATTTGACCATGAAATGGCGAATTTGTCACCCGAATGCTTTTTAGATAAGGTCTTAAAATACTTTAATGTCGTGGGGATAGTGGTCGGTGAGAATTTCGCGTTAGGTAAAGACCGCCAGGGCACTCCCACTTTTTTAGCCAAATTATGTGCCAAGCGGGGACTTCAATTTAAGGTTTATCCGCCTCTGATTATAGGGAAGGAACCAGTTTCATCGAGCAGAATTCGTGCAGCGTTGGCTACAGGAAAAGTGGATGAAGCTAATAAACTATTGGGCAGGCCATATGCATTGTGCTCAAAGGTAGTCAGTGGTGAGAAGGTGGGCAAATCAATTGGTGTACCAACGGCAAACCTTGAAATAGATATAGATAAGTTTTTACCCAGAAGAGGGGTTTATGCCTCAATTGCCAAACTGCGCGATTCAGTACATCAAGCGGTGACCAATATCGGTGTGAGACCCACTTTTGGAAATCAGTTTAATGTTAGCGTTGAAACACTCATATTAGATTTCGATGATGATATTTATGGTGAAGACTTGCGTATTGAGTTTATCCATTGGCTTCGGCCAGAAGAAAAGTATAATCATGTTCAGGATTTGATTAAACAAATTGAAATTGATAAAACTGAGACCAGGAGGATTTTTGAAAATGGATTTGAATAGAAGAATTTACCGACTTAGTCCGAGCCAGTATAGCGCGGAATCGATCGCAGTCGCTTTCGCGAAAACATCGCGCTCTCCTGAGCCATTTGACGTAATTGCTAATGAGCTCAACGAAGATAAAAGCCGAGAATTCAGTGAAAAATGGATTGTAGGTTATGGTCACTCAAGCGTTGCGGAACATGCCGTTTTACACCTGGCTTTAGAGAATGTGTCGCGTCTGGCGATTGAAACGGTTGAAGCTAATCGACTGGCATCATATACAGAAAAATCAACCCGTTATCAAGAATGGGATCCAAACGCGTTTGTTGTTCCGCCTGAAATCGTGGGCACGGAATATGAAAAACCCTATCGTGATTACATGCGCGCTAATTTTAACTTTTACGCTAAAGCTTTGGAAGCATTGAGGCCCTGGGGCGAAGCTAACACGCCACGTCGTGAAGGTGAAAGTGACCGGTTGTGGGCAAATCGCGCTCGGGTAAAAGCGGTTGATGTGGCGCGTTTTGTGCTTCCGATGGCGGCTATGGCAAATGTGGGCGTAACGATGAACGCGCGCACATTGGAATATGCCATTAAGAAGATGTTGAGTTCTGAGCTTGAAGAAGTAAGACAAATTGGCGCGGAAATTAAACGCGTTTCTACTGAAGAATTGCCAACTTTGGTAAAGTATGCTGATGAAATTGAACATTTGCCAGCTTTGCGAAAAGAATTTCGTAAGCATGCTGACCGTATCGATACTATTCCTGGTGGCGACTGGTGCCAGATGCATCAATTTGAAGCACAAGGTGAAGAACGCATCTTAGCGGCTGCACTTTATCGATTTGGGGATGACAGTTATCAGGTTTGCTTCGATCAGATATTGAATATGACTACTGAAGAGAAGAAGGCCTTGGTTGATGCTATTTTTGAAGGCATGGGCCAATTTGATGTGCCAATCCGTGAGTTGGAATATGCGAATTTGAACTTTGACCTGATTATGGATCAAGGCGCTTATTTTGAGTTTAAACGTCACCGTATGATGAGCCAGACACCTCAGGATTTAAATACTCACTTAGGCTATAGCGTGCCATTGGCTTTTACGGAAGCTGGTATCGAAGATGAATATCGCGAGATTATGAAACAAGCCCACGAGGTTTATGAGTTGATTGCTGCATGGAATCCGCAGGTGGCTGCGTATGTGGTGCCAAATGCTTATAATCGACGTGTGCTTTGCCAGACCAATTTGCGCTCACTGATTCATTTCATCACCTTGCGCGCTGCTGGAAATGCTCATTTCTCGATTCGC